>NZ_JNKX01000029.1:0-49757 GCF_000702225.1 Bacteroides sp. Ga6A2
GATTTTTCTATAGACGACTTCGTATCGCACAACTTCTGGGCGACAGAAGCCTGCGGCAATTTCATAATCATGGCATACAACTTCATGTCGCTGTTTCGCCATGCATTGATGAACTCCGACAAAAAGAAGTTCCTCAAGACAATCCGCTACGAACTGATATCAACACCCGCATATCTGGGAAGGACAAAGAACAAGCACATTCTGTACTTGGCCAGGTCGTTGAAAACACGACGATCCTTCCTATCGATATGGGAAAAACTAAAGGATTTCTCTCTGCCATACAGCACCGAGAAATCCTAATGACCGATTTGGGTTAAAATATAGGTAGTAGATACATATGTTGTAGAGAATATAAAAAAATCGACAAATAAATTCCAATTTAGCAAAATACATAAATATGACATAGAATGAGATTTTTCTGCCGTAAAAACACGTTTTCGTTGCCATGAGCGTGTAAAAACGTGCAGAATGTGTCGTAAAAGTGTCGCCAGTAGTTTACAATAACTCTGTAAGTTGTTGATAATCAACATCTGTTAGCCGCCACCCAGGCAGCTGTAGAAGAGTAATTATCACACTGATATAAATTTAAGGGACCTGTCCGTTTGGGCAGGTCTCTTTTTTTAATGTTGAACAGATAATAGCAAAAGTACTTATGTCTATGCATGATGACGTACCGCATCCAACCAATGTTCAGATAAGGATTACGAATATCGACAAGAGACAAATACAGTTGTATCACAGAGTATTGGAATGATGTCCCTCGAAAGGATACATACGATCTCCATGCGGTTGGGATGGCGGAAATGGCCGTCCATACTTGCCATAATTCCATAAAAAAACATAAATCTTATCGAAATATCTTGATTTAATATACTGAATTAAACGAAAGTGAATTTATTTCACTATCTTTATGGCACTAAAACGTCAATTTATGGAAGATGTCAATCGTATAAAACTTGTATTGGTTGAGAAGAAGCGAACAAATAAATGGCTGTCTGACCAAATGGGTGTAACACCATCAACCGTTTCTAAATGATGCACAAACTCATCACAACCTGACTTGCCCAGCCTTCTGAAGATTGCGGACTTGTTGGAAGTAGACATAAAGGAGTTAATAGTGCGAGAGTATAAAAAGTTCTTGGTGTCACAAGAACTGACGAAAGAAGCAAGAGCAGAGGGCAAGATTGCTTACACTATGCCTTGCAAGGAGGAAGAAGGCGATAGCCAAATGATTCAAAAACAAATCAGTTATGGGAAAGAATGATATTATCGGTATAGACAAGTGGAGTATCAGAAATGGCTCCAAAATCTCTTCGATGAAATCGATCGTCAAAGGCTGAAGGCCGTGATGCAACTCAACGCATCAACTTTGCAGCACTATTGGTGGTTGGGAAATGACATTTTGAAGAAACAGGATGCACAAGGCTGGGGCGCGAAGGTCATTGATATGCTTTCGACTGACCTATTGAAGCGATACGGCAATGATAGCGGTTATTCTATCCGAAACTTGAAATATATGCGCCAGTTTGCTGTTGAATACCCCGATTTTCCATTTGTGCAAGTGCCGCTTGCACAAATCACATGGTATCATCATATCTCTATGTTTCCCAAGGTTAAGGACAACCTCTGCCATGAAATGGCGTAGCCTTCGTGTACTTTTGCAGAAAAATTCGATTTTATATGGCAGACAACGAAAGAGGACAAAGTTTGATAACCAAATACGTTTGGGTGATAGAAACCATCTATCGCAAGCGTAAAATCTCGTTCAAAGAACTGAACGAGCTGTGGCTGCGAGATGACATCAGCAGAGGGGTCGATATTCCCAAGCGCACCTTCGACAACTGGCGTTATGTTATCTGGGACATGTTTGGCATCAACATCGCCAATGAAGGGCGTGGAGAATACTGTTACTACATCGAGAATGAAGAGGATATTAGCAAGAACGGCCTCCGTTCCTGGCTATACAACACTTTCTGTGTTAGCAATGCATTGGCAAACAGTCAGAGTATCAAAGACCGTATCATTCTTGAATATGTTCCTTCAGGGCAAAACTACTTGCAACCCATCATTGAGGCAATGAAGGAAAACCATGTGCTGAACATGACCTATCACAGTTATTGGAAAGACGAGGAGAATAACTTTGATGTGCAACCGTATTGTGTGAAGCTGTTCCGTCAACGATGGTACATGGTAGCACGTAGTACCTATTCTTATTATTATGAGAAAGGTCCACGTATCTATTCCCTTGATCGTATCAAATATCTTCATTCAACAGACGAGACTTTTGAAATGCCGAAGGATTGGAGCGCAGAGGAATACTTCGACGGATGCTTTGGAATCATTGCCGAACAGTCTGTCAAAATTCAGCCCGTTAAACTGAAAGTATCAGCAGGGCAAGCCAACTATATCCGCGACCTGAAAATGCACGAGTCGCAGGAAGAGATAGAGCGCAACGAAGAGTACAGTATCTTCTCCTTCAATCTCCGTCCAGAGTTCGATTTCCAGCAGGAACTTCTCTGGAACGGTGAGGATATGGAAGTGCTAGAACCTCTTTGGCTTCGTAAGGAAATTGCCGGAAAGATTAAAAGAATGTGGAACAAATATAATAAGAATTAAGATGAAAGTATATACACATTATTTAGAAGAAGGAGCATGTTTTAGGTGGAGAACTCTGCTTCAATTTGGTAATTCATGGGATATAATAGGGTCAGTTGTAATGAAAAACCCGGGCACAGCAGCTCCCAAATGCCAAGTTACTGATAAAATTGCTTTGAAATTATTATCGTTCTTCGATAACACCATGTATGATTGGTTTGAGTTTTCGCCAGACTCAACCATGAATTGTGTTGGTGATTTGTTTGCTTATTACTATGACAAAAGCAACAAAAATGATTTGCAAGGTGTAGTTCAAATCTTCAATCTATTTTATCTGAGAGAAGGAGACCTGGGTAAAGCATTGGAATTGCATAAAAAGAACAAATTCCCTTTTGCATCAGAAGAAGAGATTATACAAAATGACATTTCACAATTGAAAGCGCCAATATATCTTGGCTTTGCAGGCCTAGCATTTGACAAATACTATGCAGATAGAGCAAAGAGATTCCTTGATGCTTCTTTAATGTTAGGAATGAATTACCTTAGTCCTAATATCTCAGAAAATAAATATGTGCATCCGCAATATTTGATGTTGTTTGGCAAGTATTCGGCTACGAGCATCAAGGCGAGAATGCAATTTAAACAGAACTCTTTGCAACCTATGGGTTTGGATAAGGCATTAGCTGATATACCTAAGAAATTTACAAACACAGATTTGTTAAAAATCACAGAATCCATTACTCGTCAATTGAAAGAAACTGGTTATCAAGAATATGAACCAAATAGATTCGTAATAACAGAAGACATAGGAATGTCAGTCTTAAAAGATGGATATATAGGCTGTCGTCCTCAAATGCTTCGTGGTTATAATTATTACTCTTCTAATGGATATAGAAAGTATATTCAGTTTGATAAATTCATTGAAGTATTAAACACCTTAGGATATGATACTTCAGAAGAACAGCAATTGCATTCTTTGTTTGGACGAAAGCATTTCTTGGATTATGGTGCCTCTGAAGCTGAAATCGTAGCTGCTATTAAGAGAGAAATCGTTGAAATTCAAAACTTATTGAATTCTTAATTTAGCGTATGAAAGACTTTGCAGCAATAGATTTTGAAACGGCTAACAATGAGCGCAGCTCTGTTTGTTCTGTTGGTATAGTCGTTGTTCGCAATGGCGAGATAGTAGATTCTTTCTACTCGCTCATCCAGCCAGAGCCGAACTATTATAACTATTGGTGTTCACAGGTTCATGGTCTATGTTATGAAGACACCAATGATGCCCCAGTATTCCCCGAAGTGTGGGCTCAGATAGAGCCTCTGATAGAGAACTTACCACTCGTTGCTCATAACAAGCCCTTTGACGAAGGTTGTCTGAAAGCTGTTTTCCGCGTCTATCAGATGGACTATCCAGACTATGAGTTTTACGATACACTGGCAGCTTCACGCAGAGCGTTCCGCTATCTGGAGAACCACCAGCTTCATACTGTAGTTGCAGAGTGTGGTTATCAGTTAGAAAACCATCACCATGCACTGGCTGATGCTGAAGCTTGTGCCTGGATTGCAAGGGAAATATTATAAATAATATGTGAAAGATGTAACCTTTTCAGTTCTTGATATACATTAAATAAAAAATTGTAACTTTGCAGAACAATTAAGGACTATGGAAGAAAACAAGATTATCATATATCAGACGGAAGACGGACAGACGCAGATTGATGTCCGTCTGGAGAACGAGACTGTATGGCTGACACAGCAGCAGATGGCAGAACTTTTCGAGAAAGACAGAACTGTGATAACTCGCCACATCAATAATGTTTTTAAAGAAGGTGAACTAGAAAGAGAAGAGGTGTGTGCAAAATTTGCACATACCACTCGGCATGGTGCTATTGAAGGGAAGCAGCAGACACAAGAAATTGTGCTGTATAACCTCGATGTCATCATCTCCGTCGGCTATCGCGTCAAAAGCAAACGCGGTACTGCTTTCCGCATTTGGGCTCGTAATATCATCAAGGACTACCTCGTCAAAGGCTATGCTGTCAATGAGCGCATCCGAAAGGAGCAGATTGGGGAGCTTCGCCAGCTGGTAGGAATGTTGGGACGCACAATCCAAAGTCAGCCTCTGCTGTCGAACGACGAGACGAATGCCCTCTTCGAAGTGGTGACGAATTACACCTACGCTCTGGATACCCTCGACAACTATGATTACGAGCGACTGACTATAGACAAGACGACAAAGGAAGAGCCATTCCATGCTACCTACGAGAATGCGATGGAGGCAATCAATGGTTTGCGCGAAAAGTTTGGAGGTTCAGCACTTTTTGGTAATGAAAAGGACGACTCCTTTAAGAGCAGCATCGGACAGATATATCAAACATTTGGTGGTGAGGAACTCTATCCCAGCGTGGAGGAGAAAGCCGCCATGTTGCTCTATCTGGTGACTAAGAACCATTCCTTCAGCGATGGAAACAAACGCATTGCTGCAACCCTCTTCCTTTGGTTCCTCAACAATAACCACATCCTCTATCGCAAAGATGGCTCCAAACGCCTTGCTGACAACACCCTCGTAGCCCTGACTCTGATGATAGCAGAGAGCAAGACTGAAGAGAAAGATGTGATGGTGAAAGTTGTGGTGAACCTGATAAATCAGAGAAATGAATAACGCCCTTGCAGACGCAGAAGCATGTGCGTGGACTGCAAGAGAAATATTGTAAATTGTTTAACTTTTAATTAATATTGTTATGTTTGTATTAATAATGCCAACCATTGAAAGTATTTGCGAAGATTATGGTTTTGACTATTATGATGATAGTAATACGAGAGAACTTCTTGAACAACAAGGCCTAGAAGTTTATCATATAGAAGTAAATGATGGCGAGTCTTTTGAGATTTCCCAATGTTTTACTGGTAGAATTGAACAAGACGAGCAGAATTATTATAAAAAAGTCTTAGTAGATGAGGATATGGATTATTATGAGCGAGAGGTAATCCAAGATGATTTGCCTTCTGGCCTCTACTAGTTAGATAAAGATGAGATAACTGTGAAACAAATCTACCAAACAGATGTATTCTAATTATAATCCCGACGAAGTTATGAACATTCAAGAAGAAATTGTAAAATGGGCTGAAAAAACCGTCAGAGAGTATCATGAAATTGCGAGTCGTAAGGAGGTAAATCTAGCATATTATACCCAATCTGATCTTTCTCTGATTTCAGAAGAACCTGAATTGATGATTGTTGGAATTAATCCGGGTAGTGGAGGTACTTACAAGGAGCAATGTGAAAATAAAAACTGGTCATACTTGTACAATAATAATCAAGACCAGAATCATTTGCTTAAAGGTAATTACTGCAGGGAAGAAGGTAAAACCTCGTCATGGGAGAATCATAGAAAATGGGGCTATTGGAAAGGCTTGAAAAGATGCTTGTCACAGACTAATTTGAATGAAATAATAGAAGATGATAGTAAAATTATTATCACGAACGCATCTTTTTTCAGTACAAAAAAAGCTGATGAAATTAGCGATTCCTTATTAAAAATGACAATTCCATATACACTTGATTTAATAAATATAACAAATCCCAAACATTTGATATTCCTTAGTGGAAAGAAATGCTTTGAAAGACTTTTAAATTTGTCAAGAACGTCAGAGAATATCCAGTTCGAATACAAGATTGTTTGTGGTAATATTTATGTAGGTGTTCTTAATGGAAAACTATGTATTGGTATCCCACACCCAGCATATAAAACAAATGAAGAGCTGAATCTTGTTGCTTCGGTCATTCCATACCTCATTAGTTCAGATAATTATGAGCATATTGATATCGCATTGATACAAAAAGAATGCGCTAAACAGACCAAAGAATATGAAGAGAGGATCCACAATTAGAAGAAACAAGGAGAGATTTCGAATTTGAATAATCTCGTAGAAAAAGTTATATCAGAATGCAATCTTGAGGCCTATGAAGAAAAGAACCATATGTATAAGTTGAATAATCAATATGGAATAACGATAACAGATAAAGAGAAAGGTTATATAGCAATAAGACACATTGACTATGATAATAAGGGTTATGACAAAAAACAAGATAAAGAAGTCCTTAAATTAAAGGAAATTCTGAATGGACGTAATTACAACATTTCTGTGAATGCTTGGATTGGGAAAAAAGTGTTTTCTCAATTTGGCAATAATGACAACGAGATTATAGAAGGTATTTGCAAAGAAATAAAAGAACTAAAAGAAGTAATCCTGAAGTTATAGATTTCTTCAAATAATATCTTTTTCCCAAATACCTCTGCCACCAGTTGGCGGAGGTATTTGTTTATTTTGCACCATAATTCGTACAATTTGGGAAAAATGAATTTTTGCGAGTATGATGAAAAGAAAAACAGACAACACTGAAAAATGGAGTCACAAACATGACTACCCTGTTGAAGAGGTATGGAACACTTACCATACTTTGTCACAGATTATAGTGCCACGCTTACAGTCGTTTAAGGCGCTTGAGAAACATGGCTATTGTCCCGACTTCAAAGGTATGTGCGAGTGGAACAATGCCATCCAGAAGATGATAGATGCCTTTGAGTTGTTGAAATATGCAGCTTCAAATACAGACGATGAGAGACGAAGAATCGAGCAGGGACTTGATCTGTTCCGTAAATATTATTGTTATTTAAGGGATTAATAATAAAATAGAACAAATATGAGAACTCAAAATTTCGTGCATTTGAATGTTCACTCTCATTATTCAATAAATGATGGGTGCGCCAGTATAAAGGAACTGGTTGATGCTGCCATCAAAGACAAGATGCCTGGCATTGCTATTACTGACAATGGTAACATGTTTGGTGTGATGGAATTTTGTAAAGAATATGGTTCCAAAGAAAGCAAAAATCGTTTCAGGACTCACATTGATAAAAAAGACCCCAGGAAACTTGTTATTCATACAAGACAATTTAGTAACGGAATTTCAAAAGATTTAATCAAAGAAATGGCTTCAGTTATTAGAGAGCATTTGAGAAAACTTGGATTAATATGATAACAACATAAATACCATTATCATCATTATGAAAGTATATTTTGCAGGTTCAATTCGAGGCGGGCGTATTGATGCTAACTTATATGAACGCCTGATTAAATACATTCAGAAGACTGACATTGTGCTGACAGAACATGTTGGCAACCTCAATTTGTCAGAAGAGGGGCAAACTGTAACAGATATATACAACCAAGATACTAATTGGCTACGTGAAAGTGACGTACTGATAGCAGAGTGGACATATATCTTGCATATACCCTGCATATACCTTGTCATCATTTTGTATCTACCAAAAGAATAATTTGCGTTATAATTGTCCTCCATAAGTCCTCAGCAATTATGAATTGTGAATTTTCAATTATGAATTCTTTGGCTACCATTTGAATTGCTTCCCCGTATCTTGGACGTTCCTACGACGTTCCTTGCCACTAACATATACTAAACGAACAATTTCTGACGAAATTGTTCGTTATAAATCCTAGGCAATTATGAAAGCAATTTTGAATTGTTAATTGTCATTGTCAAATCTGAATGGCTTTCTGAATTGAAACAGACCGCCATCCGTATGAGGGAAAGCGGCCTGAATCATTTGAATAGAAAAAGTTGATTATGGAAATAGTATCATCTGCGATGATGCTTGTGAACCTTGTGGTCCATGTGCTTATCGCAATTATTGCAGTGTTTACAATGTTTGTGATGTTTGTGATGCATGTGATGCTTGCAAGGCTTCTCTGGCGCAACATATACTGTGTGGCCGGCTCCTACAACTACAGGTCGTGTTACAACAACTGTACGCACCTCTGGATGTCTCTCGTGTGCTGGCGCCTCAACAACAGCCCTTACTCCACCTGCGTTAATAGTAACGTGAATGTCACTCTTGGCGTTTGCTGTTCCTATGCCTACCATGCTTACTAAAGCAACTGTAGCGATGTATGCAAATGTTTTCATACCTGAAAAGTTTTTATTGTTTGTCTAATTGTTATGCTGCAAAAGTAGCCGAGGAAAACTCCGCAACAAAAAGATTTCCCCTAATTGCAAAAGGATTTTTCCTATACGTTTGTAGAGGTCTCTCGCTCGCATCATAAATAGGTATTACATAAGCACTCTCGTGATGCAAAGGCGATGATTTTCTGGCACAAGGATGAAATAAATACGAATAAAATTGCAAGTTTCACAGAAAATTATATTTTTGCAATTATTATTCTCTGAAAAAAATACTATAACACTTAATTACTTTAAAAACTTTAATACTTATGAACATTCCCAACGTTTTTTGGATTGTGCCAATTGCGTCGGTCTTAGCACTGAGCATGGCATGGGTATTCTTCCGCCAGATGATGAAGGAAGATGAGGGGACACCCCGAATGCGAGAAATTGCCGGACATGTGCGCCGTGGCGCAATGGCTTATCTGAAACAGCAATATCGCATTGTAACAATCGTGTTTATCGTATTGGCAGTAATCTTCGCCTTCATGGCATACGTACTGCACGTTCAGAACCCTTGGGTTCCGTTTGCATTCCTTACGGGAGGTCTGTTCAGCGGACTTGCTGGCTTCTTCGGAATGAAAACGGCTACCTACGCATCGGGCAGAACGGCAAATGGCGCGCGCAAGGGACTTAACCAAGGTCTGCGCATAGCCTTCCGCTCGGGAGCTGTGATGGGACTGGTGGTTGTGGGACTCGGACTTCTCGACATAGCCATCTGGTTCTTGATTCTCAGCGCATTCTATACCGAGGGCAGCATCGCCCTCATTACCATAACAACAACAATGCTTACGTTCGGAATGGGAGCATCTACACAGGCTCTGTTTGCGCGCGTGGGCGGCGGAATATACACCAAGGCTGCCGATGTGGGTGCAGACCTTGTGGGAAAGGTTGAACAGGACATCCCGGAGGACGACCCTCGCAACCCTGCAACCATTGCCGACAACGTGGGCGACAATGTGGGCGATGTTGCCGGAATGGGTGCCGACCTGTACGAGAGTTACTGTGGCTCTATCCTATCAACCGCAGCACTTGGCGCAACGGCGTTTGCCATGAATCCTGATATGCAGATGAGAGCCGTCATCGCTCCAATGATTATCGCATCTGTCGGAATCTTCCTTTCGCTCATCGGCATCTATCTTGTGCGCACAAAAGAGGGCGCAACAATGAAGGACTTGCTCAAATCGCTTTCTCTCGGCACTAACGTGAGCGCGGTGCTGATAGCCGTTGCCACCTTCGCCATCCTCTATCTGCTCGACCTCGAAAACTGGCTGGGCACATCGTTCTCTGTCATCACCGGATTGGTTGCCGGCGTAATCATCGGACAAGGAACAGAATACTACACATCTCATTCTTACAAGCCTACTCAAGATATCGCAGCCTCATCCGAGACAGGTGCTGCAACCGTTATAATAAAGGGAATCGGAACAGGAATGATTTCTACGATGATTCCGGTAGTTACAATATCGGTAGCCATCATTCTGAGTTACCTCTGCGCCAACGGGTTCGACCTTTCGATGTCGGCACAGTCGCTGTCGCACGGTCTTTACGGCATCGGCATTGCCGCCGTTGGAATGTTGTCAACCCTCGGCATTACGCTTGCAACCGATGCATACGGACCTATTGCCGATAATGCCGGCGGAAATGCCGAGATGAGTGAACTTGAGCCTGAGGTGAGAAAACGCACCGACGCACTCGACGCGCTTGGAAACACTACGGCTGCCACCGGAAAGGGATTTGCCATCGGTTCGGCAGCACTTACAGCGCTGGCTCTTCTGGCATCGTATGTCGAGGAGATTAAGATTGCGATGGTTCGCGCCGTTGAACAAGGACAGCAGTTTGCCGACGCTGCCGGAAACATCTTCAACCCCGAGACTGCCAACATGGTTGATTTCATGAATTTCTTCCAAGTAAACCTGATGAATCCGAAGGTTCTTGTAGGCGCATTCATCGGCGGAATGGCAGCCTTCCTGTTCTGCGGTCTTACAATGGGCGCAGTAGGCCGTGCGGCACAGTCGATGGTAGAAGAGGTGCGCCGCCAGTTCCACGAGATAAAGGGCATTCTCGAAGGTGAGGCAACACCCGACTATGGCAGATGCGTGGAAATATCAACCCGAAGCGCACAGAAAGAGATGATTTTCCCATCGCTTCTTGCAATCATCATTCCTATCGTTGTGGGAGTGGTTCTCGGTGTTGCCGGAGTGATGGGACTGCTCGTGGGCGGACTGACATCGGGCTTTACTCTTGCCGTATTCATGGCTAATGCCGGCGGTGCATGGGACAATGCCAAGAAGATGGTAGAGGAAGGCAACTTTGGCGGAAAAGGCTCGGCATGCCACAAGGCAACTGTCGTGGGCGACACCGTAGGCGACCCGTTCAAGGATACGAGCGGTCCGTCGCTCAACATCCTCATAAAACTTATGTCGATGGTATCTATCGTGATGGCCGGCCTAACCGTTGCCTTTGCATAACATAACTTCTGTACAAAAATAAGCGGCAAGCCGTTTCGCTATGTGCGAGGCGGTTTGCTTTTTTGTGCACGATTGCTCGAATCCGAAATAAAATTGATAAATAATCACTTATTTTTACACCATTTTTGAAGTATATTTGCAGCAGAACAATTTCCTGAAATCCAACGGAAACCGATATTTAATTTATATACCAAAAATGAAAACAAGACACATTTTCGCTGCATTCATTGCCTTCGCGCTTCTATCGTGCTCTGGCAACAAGAAAGCCGACGACCCTATGGCCGATAGCGGTCGCACGCAGCGCACCGAGAATCTGCTTCAGAACCTTACAAGCCTTGCCGACTCGGCATATATGTTCGGACATCACGACGACACTGTCTACGGCATCGGCTGGGAGGGCGACAGCGCACGCTCTGACGTAAAGAGCGTATGCGACGACTATCCGGCAATGCTCAGTTTCGACCTCGGCGGCATTGAGTTGGGCGACAGTTGCAATCTCGACGGCGTTCCGTTCAGGCGCATCAGAGAAGAGATATGGAATCATTACAGCCACGGCGGCGTTACAACCCTCAGTTGGCATCTGCGCAACCCTCTCACTGGCGGAGACTCGTGGGACGTGAAGGACAAAGGCGTGGTGGCTTCGATTCTCGAAGGCGGAAGCAAGCACGAACTATACATAGAATATCTCAGCAAACTCGTAAGTTTTCTGAAAACTCTACAAACGCCCTACGGAGTGAAAGTGCCGGTTATCTTCCGCCCATACCACGAGCACAGCGGAAGTTGGTTCTGGTGGGGACAGGATTTGTGTACAACACAGCAATACAAGGATTTGTGGAAGATGACTGTCGACTACATCCGCTCAAATGGAATAGTAAACGTACTCTACGCCTACTCTCCGGGAATTGAGAGCGACGGCGACGAAAAAAAATACTTGGAGCGTTATCCGGGCGATGACATCATCGACATTATGGGACTAGACTGCTACTGCTTTGGCGAGCCTAATGACTCTTCGCTCAACAACTATGCCGGAATGCTCGACAAAAACCTCGGAATGGTATGCAAGGTTGCAAAGGCTCACAACAAGGTTGCTGCCCTTACCGAAACTGGCTACGAGGCAATCCCTTACGAAAATTGGTGGACAAAGACTCTCGCCCCGGTAATAGACAAGCATAACATTGCCTACGTTGTGGTATGGCGCAACGCTCACAACAAGGAAAATCACTTCTTTGCACCTTATCCCGGACATATCAGTGCCAACGACTTCGTTAAGTTCTACAACGACAAGCGCAGCCTGTTCCTAAACGATGTCAGCGGCTTGTATCTCGAAAAGGAAAAGAAATAATATCATATGTACTGTTTGATTTGGATTATATTCTAATTAAAAATGCTTGCCCGACGTGATGTCAGACAAGCATTTTCTTTTATCTTTAATATTTTTTCACATTCCAAGTTCTCTCAGCAGAACGTCCCAAACAGCAACGATATGGCAGATTGAGCCTGCAAGCACAAAGAAATGGAAAACAGAGTGCATATAAATGCGGCGGAAACTGTAAAATATTGCACCGGTAATGAAGAACACTCCCTCGGCTATAATCCACGAAACCGCAACAATGTCGGTAGCATCGAGCAACGGCTTGAAGGCAACCAAAACGCTTATTCCCATAGCAATGAAACTTATCGTTTCCAAATTGCTGTGCTCCTTAAGACGGGCAAAACTCATTACCGTGCCAATCAGTGCACAAACCCAAATAAAGATGAACAGTCCGATGCCCCAATAACTCTCCTGACGCATGGCTATGAGTGTGAGCGGAGAATAACTTCCGGCTATGTGCCAGTAGATTGCGGCATGATCCCACTTGCGCAACTGCTCCTTCCATTTGTTGCAAGGCGGAAGGGCGTGATATATTGTTGATGAGATGTACGAACCGAGCATGCCGAAAAGGTAGAGCGAGATGCCCCACTTAACCCAACTGCCCGAATCGACCATGCAGCACATTGTCAGGAATATGCAGCCAATGCACATGCCAAGCATAATGCCTGCGGCGTGCGACCATGTATTCCATAACTCCTCTTTTCTTGTATAATAAATCGTCATAACAAAATTCTATTCAATACCGAAAACATAAAAATCTGTGGCAAAATTAACCTAAACTTTCCTAAGAACAAAAATAATATCCTTAAATAAAATTAAATCGGAAAGATGTTAAAGATTGTCGTACGTTGCCTCCACAATTTTTAGATTCTTCTTTCTTCGCAGTTCCTTTCCGTTCTTGTCGTACAGCAAAATAGTAGTTATGTTTACGTGCCTGCCTCTTATTAGCGCACTGTGGCACTTGTCGTAGTGTCCCCACACATCCATAAACTCATCGGTAAGCGGAATGTCTATATATCCACTCTTGTCTGCCGGAATAGAGTCGTTTACAAACTTGTCGAAATCAATCCACGACCAGTCTTTTGACGACAGATAGCCAAGTTTTATGCCCGGTTCTTCATCTGCCGTAACCTCGTACCTTATACGCATCACGTCGCCTGCCTTTGCGCCCGACAACTGCCACTGAAGGTTTGGAACCAAAACATAGTTTGCCCAGTACTGAAAAGGTACGTTGCCCATCCAGATGGCATCGGCAAAGTCGCCGTCGTGCGAATATTTGGTAGATACAACATCGACCGAGGTTATAGTGCAGAATGCTCCCTGAACAATCAGTCCGTACTTGCAGAGCATTTCCAAAATGTCGTATGTAACGTAAAATTCGAGTTCTTTTTGACCGTGAAGCAGTCCGTTGAGCGTGGTTGCAATAAGCGGCCAGTCGTCTATGTTCTTAAACTTTGTTGATGTCTTTACAACCACAATCGGATAGTCGTCAACTCCGCCCGTTCCTGTAACATCGGTAATTGTTACAGTAATCTTGTCGCCAAACGAAACATTCTTCAGAGCGCCGCTCAGAAGCACAATATGGTCGTTCCAGTTCTGAAGCACCATTTTGCCCTTCCACAAGTTGCGTGCACCGGCAACAGACGAAGTTAGCATCAAAATTGCAAATAAAAAGCACTTAAAATATTTATTATTTTTCATAAGAAACCGCTTAAGTTAAATTCAACACGGCAAATATAACAAATCTATCAAAAACAAAAACAAATATGTTGTTATATTTTTACCATATCATCATAAAAACGCATTATCTGCTTTCATATTTTTCAAAAAGGAGGAAAATTATACGAGTTTTGTATAAATCAGGAATAATATGCGAAATAATGAATTGTTATGCGGAAAAAGCCTCAAAAGCGACTTTCAAGGCAGAGGAAAACAAGCCTGAAGGTTCGGAGTAGCTACGGGGTAGGAACGGGGTAGCTACGGGCAAGGTACGTTCAAGATACGTTCAGGATTCGTTCAAGATTCGTTCAGGGTTCGTTCAAAGTACGTTCAAGGTTCGTTCAGGTAAGCCGATAGCAAGCCGATGACAATTCAATTCACAATTTCTTTAATTCACAATTGACAATGGACAATTGACAATTTCTTTAATTCACAATTCACAGTTGACAATTGACAATGTATCTTGAAAATTGAAAATCAATGGACAATGGGCAATTGCTTTCAGTAGTGTAAACTTAGGCATATATAAAAATAAAAACGCCCCAAAAACACAAAATGGAGATTGGGGCGTTAAACTGATAATTGGTGCAGTGCGAAGGAGCAATCCTACCCTACACGCTTCTATACTTGTTGAACAAATTTTCCAATGCTTCAAAGACTTTGGCTTTAACTTCGGCACGCTGAGGAAGGAATGGGTTGAGCGGCGGCAAGACTTCGGCGAGGGCTGTGCCTGACGCGCTTATAAAGCCATCAGACTCGGACTGCGCAAGATATGCCCGTGTCTTTTCCTCGTTGAGGTTGAACTGGGCGATGATTGCTTTCAACTCTTCTTCTTTCTGCTCTGCCACGTACTTATCCCATTCATCAAAGACGTCGCCGCTAGATGCTGTCATGCGTTCGATAAAGCGCTCGATGAGTTCAATTTTATCGCGCAGATCTGGGCTTGCTTTGACGGCTTTGGAAATCTTGACACGTATTTCTTTATCGGTGCAATTGCTATCGTGATACTCTTTGACGAGCATAAGTATGTATTCGATAGACACTTGAATCTGCTTAACCAGCTCCATCTCGAAAACAAGGTCGTCGTTGATGTTGGTGCTGTCGCCTTTGGTTTTGTTGCCTTGCAGCTCTTCGCGCACTTCTTGGTAGAGGCTTGTGAAGTCTTGGACTTGGCCGACTTTGATAACACGCTTGTCTTCGGTGAATTGGTCGAAGATGGAGAGGAGATTGTTCATTTTGAGGAACGCACCAAAGAGGCGGACAAAGTCTTTTTTCTGCTCCACGGATAGGGAGAGGAAAAATGCCTCAGTGGGCTCAAATTTTTCGAGCAACTCGCTGACAATCTCGGTGTAGCCTGGGTGATGCTTGCCGTCGGGGGTGTCGTAGCCATAATAGTAATCGCCAAATGGACGGAGGAGGACAACACCAGCGGCATCTTTATCGCCAAAGAGCGAGAGTGCGCGGTCGGTTTCCTCTTCGAGGTTGCGGAAGTTGACGATGTTGCCGCAGTTCTTTATGGAGTTGAGAATGCGGTTAGTGCGGCTATACGACTGCAAAAGACCGTGCATTTTGAGATTCTTATCGACCCAAAGAGTGTTGAGCGTTTTGGCGTCGAAGCCAGTGAGGAACATCCCGACAACGATAACCATGTCGAGCTCACGATTCTTGACGCGCTGCGAAACATCTTTGTAATAACTCTGGAAATTGTCGCCATCGAGAGAGTATTGAGTGCTGAACATGCGATTATAATCGTCGATAGCACTGCTTAGAGCTTCGTAGGCAACGGGGCTCTTCTGCTTGAGCTGCTCAACATTTTCGGGCGATTCGTTGGTATCGTCGATAATATCATCGTCGGCGTCGGATTCTTCTTCGTTTGAGCCGTAGGTGAATATGGTGGCAATTTTGAGCCGTTCGTTTTCCGGCGTGTTGGCTTGCTGTAGCTTGAACTCGTTGTAGTAAGCAATAGCCATTTCGACACTGTCGGCAGCAAAGATGGAGTTGAAGCCACGAACACGATGCTTTTGCTTAACCTCATCGACTTTTTTGCCGCGCTTGATAACCTCTTCGACATTTTCGATGCGGGAGACGATGTAGGTTTCGTCGCGCTTGGTTTTGGCGGCATAGTGGTCGAGTACATAGGCAACATTGTTGTGAATGCGGCGAGAGTCGTGGAGGGCTTCTTTGGTGTTGATGCCCCAGACTTGCTCATCTTTTACACCGTCTTTCATGTGCATAGTACTGATATAATCGACGTGGAATTTGAGCACGTTTTTATCGCGAATGGCGTCGATGATGGTGTAGGTATGCAGTTTGTCGCCAAAGAGGTCGGCAGTGGTTTTGCGAGCAGAGCCAGCATTTTCGGCAAAGATGGGCGTGCCAGTGAAGCCGAAAATCATATAACGCTTGAACTTGCGGACTATCACCTTGTGCATATCGCCGAACTGCGAGCGGTGGCACTCGTCGAAGATGATGACGATGCGGCTATCGAGGCAGTTGAGGCTATAACGCGGGTCTTTCTTACCGAGAAGGATAGAGAGCTTCTGAATGGTGGTGATGATGATATGGCACTGGCTATCGTTGAGCTGGCGATGCAGCACGCCTATGTTGGTGTTGGAGTTGGCACTATCCTTTTGGAAATTGTCGTACTCCTTCATGGTTTGATAGTCGAGGTCTTTGCGGTCGACGACGAAGAGCACTTTATCAATTTCGGGCATACACGAGGCGAGCTGCGCCGTTTTGAATGATGTGAGCGTCTTGCCGCTGCCCGTGGTGTGCCAGATGTAGCCGCCAGCGTCGCGAGTGCCTTCATGGTGAAGGTTGAGAGCGCGACGGATGCGGAGCAAAATATTCTCGGTGGCTGCTATCTGGTACGGACGCATAACCATGAGATGCTTATCGACGGTGAAAACGCAGAAGCGCGTAAGTATGTTTAGAATGGTGCTTTTGGCGAAGAAGGTGCGGGCGAAGTCGGCGAGGTCGGCAATGATGTTGTTTTGCTCGTCGGCCCAGAAAGAGGTGAACTCCCAGCTGTTGCAATCCTTCTTTACTTTTCCCTGCTTTTGTCCGTTCTGCTCTTTCACATGAGCGTAGCGGGTGGTGTTGGCGTAGTACTTGGTATTAGTGCCATTGCTTACGACGAAGATTTGCACATAGTTGAACAAGCCCGAGCCAGCCCAAAAGGAATCGCGGCCGTAGCGGTTTATCTGGTTGAATGCTTCTTTGATATTTACGCCGCGACGCTTTAGCTCGATATGCACCAGAGGCAAGCCATTGACGAGGATGGTAACATCGTAGCGATTGGCGTGCGCACCACCTTCGGGCACATATTGGTTTATTACCTGCAAAGCGTTGCGGTAAGGGTTGGCGGCGTCGATAATATCTATATTCTTTACAGTGCCATCGTCGCGAGTGAGTGAGAAGGTGCGAGTTTTCTGGATTTTTACGGTACACTGCTCAATGACATCGTTGCTGACGCTTTGCCCGTTGTTTGGCTCACACTGTATATTTTGCTTGAAGAAGCGCGCCCACTCGGCATCGGTGAAGGTGATGGAGTTGAGTGCTTCGAGTTGGCGGCGGAGGTTGGCGAGCATATCAGCCTCGGTGTGTATGGCGGGCGTGCCGTAGCCTTGTGCCGAGAGTGTGCTGATTAGCTCTTTCTCTAACTTGGCTTCGCTCTGGTAATCATCATCGTTGCGCGGAATGGGTGAATATTGAGCCACAACGGTGCGATGCTGTTCTTCGATGATTATAGACTTCATAAATTAAAATTAAAGTTGAGAATTGAAAGCCCCCACCCCCTTCTACAATGATGGAGATGGGAACGAAAGAAGTTTTTCGCGATAATACTCGTATTGCTTTTGGCGGAGAGCCAATTCGTTCTCAATGTTCAGGATTAGAGCGGTGAATTTGTCGAGTTTCTCGACAATGGAATGCTGAACGGCGAGAGGTGGAACGGGGATTGTATATGCCAAAATTGCTTTTTTATCACCACGGGGCATCTTGGCACCTTTTGAATTGTCAGTGTCGTAAATAAAGAAATCTTCTGATGACAAGACATAATAAAGATATTCAGGGTAAAGCTCTTTCCTGTTTTTTATATGAATTGCAAGAACATCACCATTAGTGCCACCAATAGAATCAGCAAGCCAAATTTTACGCAAATACGGTCGAATATTACCTATCAAAACATCACCTACTACAAACTTTATCCAATTGCCTGTTACTGGACAACATTCGGATTTGACTTTACCCTTTTTGTTTTGTAATAAGTTCTCAACACTTACATAATTATCATTATTGAGTTCTTTTGATTCAATACGGCTTTTCGAATATTCTGCTACTTCTCCCAACGTTTTCCACTCAACGCCATCCACGCCATCGAGAGAGAGGAGTTTTTCGCGGAAGTGCTCGAACTGCTTGCTGCGGAGTGCGAGCTCTGCGGTGAGGTTGGCGGTGAGATTGGTGAAATGGTCGAGAATTTCAACAATGCGGGATTGGATGGCGAGAGGCGGGAGGGGGATGGGAAAATCTTGCAACATTGGCAAAGTAATATATGGAACAGCCCCCTTCTTACAATTAGCCAAAATGTAGTCTTTCAGATAACTATGAAAGTAATGCAACAAAAATGGGTATGCAATACCAATCAAATCAGTCAAGACATATGTTCTTTGATAAGCATTAAATTTACCTTTATAGTAATTGATATGACCAACTTGACTACCATTTCCCGAAACGAGAATTGCTTCACAATCAAATGCATACGAATTAATTGTGAACACTTTTTTATCGCAGGTAAAAAATGGATAAATACCATTTTCTACCATTGCATTTGCGTTCAATCTCCCTGTTGTAATTGTATGACACACCTCGCCCAACGACTTCCACTCCACGCCATTGGGGCAAAGCTGATTTATAAGTTGTTGAAGCCCTTTCATAGTGTAGCAATTAGTTGGTTGATTTCGGAACGGAGCGCAGCACCTTCTTTGCAAAGGGTTTCGAGCTGGGCGTTGACCTCATCTATATTTATAACCTCGCGCGTATCTTCTTGCTCAACATACGACGAAACAGAGAGGTTGTAATCGTTAGCCTCTACTTCTTGGCAAGAGACGAGGCGGGTGAAATACTGCACTTCTTTGCGGTCGGCATAGGCGTTGACGATGGCATCTTGGTTTTCGGGCGAAAGGCGGTTTTTGTTGCCGTCCTTGACAAAGAGCTTCGATGCATCGATAAACAGAATATTATTATCGGGGCGTGCACTCTTGCGCAGCACGATGATGCATGTGGCAATAGAGACGCCAAAGAAGAGGTTTGCAGGGAGCTGAATGACGGTATCTACATAGTTATTCTTGACGAGATACTGACGGATTTTCTGCTCTGCGCTACCACGATAAAGCACGCCCGGGAACTCGACAATGGCAGCCGTGCCACTCTCGGAGAGTGATTTGAGCATGTGCATAGTAAACGCGAGGTCGCTTTTGTTTTTGGGCGCAAGGATGCCAGCAGGAGCATAGCGGTCATCGCTGATGAGCAGCGGATTTGCATCGCCCTCCCATGGCTGCGAATATGGCGGATTGGAGACGATGGCATCGAAGGGCTCTTCGAGGCGATGGCGCGGGTCGGTGAGAGTATTGCCGCACTGAATATCGAACTTGTCAAAGTTGATATTATGCAGAAACATATTGATGCGGCTAAGATTGTAGTTGGTAGGAACAAGTTCCTGCCCGAAGTATTTGATGGCGTTGCGGTCCGGCACGAGTTTGGCGAACTTCAAGAGAAGCGAGCCAGAGCCACAAGCTGGGTCGTAGACGGATTTTATATTCTTGTTGTTATGAATAGCGAGGCGGGCAAGCACTTCGCTGACCTCTTGGGGCGTAAACTGTTCGCCGCCGCTCTTGCCACCTTCGGAGGCATACATCTTCATGAGGAACTCGTATGTATCGCCGAAAGCGTCTATCTGGTTATTGTCGAAATCTACCTCACCGAGGTCCATTTCAGCAACGCGGATAAAGACCTTAGCGAGCAACTTGTTGCGAACGAGTACGGTGTTGCCGAGTTGTGGACTATCGACAACGAAGTCGGTGAAGAGGCCTTTGAGATCGTCTTCGGAAGGCGAGCCGAGAGCCGACTTTTCAATCTCGTGAAAGATGGTGCTGATGCGCTCGTTGAGATCCTTATATGTGGCTTCGTTGTTGGTGTCGAGGCTACGAACTACATTGCAGAAGAGCTGCGAAGGAAGAATAAAGAAGCCTTTTTCGTCGATTGCTTGCTGACGGGCGATTTCAGCCTCATCGTCGGACATATCGGCGTAGTTTTTATTTACGCCAGATGCTTTGAGCAAGCGATCGAAATAAGCAGCTGTGTTTTCGGAAATGAAGCGGTAGAAAAGGGAGCTCAAAACGTATGCTTTGAAATCCCACCCGCCAATGGCGCCACGTAGGTCGTTGGCAATATCCCAAATGGTTGCGTGCAGCTCGGCACGCTGATTTTGCTGTGTCATAAAATCGCGCTTTTATGCGCTCGCTTATCGGTTTCGGGGTACTCTCACGGCCATAAAAAAACGCGGACTTTGACATTATCCGCATTCTGAGGCCGTGAGAATTGCCCGATTCACCAGATAAGCCAAAAGCCCACGCTAAGCGCAGGCATTTACTGACTTATTCAACGGTGAATCATAATCTAAAATTTCTCACGTTCCAGAATGACACCGAATAAATAGCAAACGCTATGATTTATAATATGTTAAATAAAAATACTTTCTGTTTTTTATTGTTGTTTGAATGTTTTTTGGGTTAATAACACGCAAATTTAAAAATTTCTGACTTTAAAGGCAAGCAATTAGGCAAAAATAATATCAAATCCACCATTTTTCCACAAAAGCAAAGAAACAAAAAAAGGTGGTGTAACCACTTTCTGCACACGGCAGAAAAAGAGGATTACACCACCCTTATTATCGTTCTTACAACGAACCGGATTCTTATTCTTCAGGAGCAATCTCCTGCTCTTTTACCTCCAGTTTGTCGTCATCGTTGAGTTCTACCTCATCCATGTCGCCACTCTTCAGCTTGGCAGCAATCTGCTTCTCAATGTCCTCGGCAAGCTCCGGATTGTCAATCATAAGCTTCTTGGTTGCATCGCGTCCCTGAGCCAGTTTGTTGTCCTGATAGCTGTACCATGAGCCACTCTTCTTAATGATGCCGTACTCAACGCCAAGGTCTACAATCTCGCCAGCCTTGCTGATACCCTCGCCAAAGGTAATCTCGAACTCAGTCTTGCGGAATGGAGGCGCAACCTTGTTCTTAACAATCTTTACGCGAACCTGATTTCCAACAACCTCGTCGCCGTCCTTAATGCTTGTTACACGGCGGATGTCGATGCGCACGCTGGCATAGAACTTCAGCGCGTTACCTCCGGTTGTTGTCTCAGGGTTGCCGAACATTACGCCTATCTTCTCGCGCAACTGGTTGATGAAGATACAGGTTGTGTTCGTCTTGCTGATTGTGGCAGTAAGTTTGCGCAGCGCCTGACTCATAAGTCGAGCCTGCAAACCCACGCGGTTGTCGCCCATATCGCCCTCAATCTCAGCCTTTGGAGTAAGGGCTGCAACAGAGTCAATTACGATGATATCAATAGCCGATGAACGGATAAGCTGGTCGGCAATCTCGAGAGCCTGCTCGCCGTTGTCTGGCTGAGAAATCCAGAGATTATCAACATCTACGCCAAGTTTCTTAGCATAGAAACGGTCGAAAGCGTGCTCGGCATCGATGAAAGCTGCGATTCCGCCTGCCTTCTGAGCCTCAGCAATGGCATGGATTGCGAGCGTTGTCTTACCAGATGATTCAGGACCATAAATCTCTATGATTCTGCCCTTTGGATATCCGCCCACACCAAGCGCAGCGTTAAGACCGATAGAGCCTGTTGGGATAACCTCTACCTGCTCAACGTTGTTGTCGCCCATGCGCATCACCGTATTCTTACCAAAGTCTTTCTCCAGCTTGCCGATAGCAGCCTGCAAAGCCTTGAGTTTCTCACTGTTTGAATTGGCGTTGAAGTCAATCTCGCCGCCAACAATTTTTTTTGCCATGTTTGTAATTAGTTTTTAACGGTTATAGTTCTAAGTCACCATCGAACACTTCGTGCCATGGTAATCCTTGCTTATTCAGTTGTTCCATAAACGGATCTGGATCGAATTCCTCTACGTTCCAAACGCCCGGACGCTTCCACAAGCCCTTGAAGAACATCATTGCGCCAATCATTGCAGGCACACCTGTTGTATAGCTAACGCCCTGCATACCAGTTTCCTTGTATGCCTCCTGATGGCTACAGTTGTTGTAAACATAGTAAGTGCGCTCCTTGCCGTCCTTTATACCACGGATGCGGCAGCCGATGCTTGTCTCGCCCTCGTAGTTCTCGCCCAAATCCTGTGGGTTTGGCAGAACAGCCTTCAGGAACTGAAGAGGAACGATTTTTACCTTCACGTTCTTGCCTGAGCCGTCAGCCAGCGGAGCCTCGTACTCCATCTCGTCGATGCGGCTCATGCCGATGTTCTGAATAACATCGAGATATGTAAGATACTGCTGTCCGAATGTCATCCAGAAGCGAGCCTGCTTGATTGTAGGATAGTTCTTTACAAGGCTCTCAAGCTCCTCGTGGTGCATCAAATAACTCTCGCGAGGGCCGATGTTTGGGTATGTAATTGGCTGATGAACAGACAACGGGTCTGTCTCGAGCCACTCGCCGTCCTTGTAGTACAAGCCCTTCTGAGTAATCTCGCGGATATTTATCTCGGGGTTGAAGTTTGTTGCAAATGCCTTGTGATGATTTCCGGCGTTGCAGTCAACGATATCAAGATGGGTAATCTCGTCGAAGTGATGCTTTGCTGCGTATGCTGTGTAAACGCCGCTCACACCCGGGTCGAAACCGCAACCAAGGATGGCAGTCAGACCAGCATCCTCGAAACGCTTCTTGTAAGCCCACTGCCAACTGTACTCAAAGTGAGCCTCGTCCTTAGGTTCGTAGTTGGCTGTGTCGAGATAGTTTACTCCACACTGCAAGCAAGCCTCCATGATTGTAAGGTCCTGATAAGGCAAAGCCAGATTCACAACCAGTTCAGGCTTAAAGTCGTTGAACAACTTAACAAGTTCCTCAACACTGTCGGCATCAACCTGAGCAGTCTTTATATTTGGATTACCGATAGCCTCAACAATCTTGTCGCACTTAGCCTTTGTACGGCTTGCAATCATAATCTCTGTAAACACATCAGAGTTTTGGGCTATTTTGTGGCATGCTACTGTAGCAACGCCACCGGCACCGATAACTAATACTTTTCCCATTTACCAATTAAAACTATTATACTGAATACTTTATTTTATAACTCTATTTTTACTTAATTATTGCTTTCCCTTCCACTCGCAGTTAATCTCGCGAAGCAAGATTGGCGACGACTGGGACGCCATTGAGTGAACTCCGATTGCGCGGAATGGCAGCGGATTGACTCTTGCCGTAAGCAGAACCTCGGAATTCACATCTTCCGTTCTGTTGCGCATCTCTACCGGATAGTCGCTGTACGACTTCACGGCAATGTCGCGGCCGCTGATACTTATCGTTATGAAACTGCCTCCAACAAAGCAGTTAGAAAGTGCCGAACGCGAAATAGGAGTGGCAAAACCGTTGCGATACTTCATGATGGTGTATGTAATTGCACGGTTGTACTCTGGCCACCTCTGAAGGCGAACGCCGTATCCTGTGCTCGTTACAGGATCGTACTGAATGAAGAGGTCGATGTACTCGCCGCTCATGGCAACGCCCTGTCCCTGTCCCTTTGACGGGGTTATCTTGAACGTAACGTCTACATCTGCCGAATACGTATTAACCGTATCTGGAATATAGACGAGCCTTGCGCCTCGCACCTGCTGGCAGAAGCCCTTGTACGGAGCAGCAGAACCTCTTCCCGAGCCGTATGTCCACGCATCAGCACCGGCTCTGTTAAACCAAACAAAGTTGGCAGAATCTCGCGGTACATAGATGTCCTGCAACCAAAATCCAGGCAGAGCCTTTGGCTGATTGGCAGTAGACATATTCTTGAAATCTGAAGAGAACGTTATCTTGCCGCTGTTCGAAGCAGGAATAGTCACAGGCTTCTTTGTTGAAACCACTACCGCCTTTCCCGTCTTACTGTTCTTGCATCGCGGAGCAACCTGCGCCTTTATGTAATATCCGTTGTCGGCAGAAGTCAGTTGGTATGTGTTAAGCGTATTGTCGTCGTTGTTAGTCATCACACAGATGCCCTGAGACTTTCGGTCCTTGCATCTCATCCACTTAACCAGCGAGTTGTCTTTGTCGCCCGCATTTCTCAACTTGTATTTTAGCGAAAGAACATTGCCGTTCTGGATTATTACAGGGTCTGATACAAACGACGGTGCTTCGAGTTCCTCGCCGCTGACGGTAAACGTGCAGAGCGATTCGAGTCCGTTCTTCAGTCTTACAAGCACGTTGCAAGGCTTGTTATAGTAGGTATTGTTAGAAACCGATACCACGCACGAGTCTGCCGCAGCCGAGACAATCTTTGCTACCGACGCGCATTTTGGGTCAATAATCCACTCGACAGACTGGTCAATCTTGCTTGCAGCCGTCGATGAAATGTGAACGTATTTCGCTCTCAGCACCATCGTGCTGTTGTTCTTTATCTTGTCGGTCTCGAATATTCGGCGTTCGGCAAAACCGCCATTTCCTCGCACCTCAATCGCACCTGCAAAGCGGAACGGCTTAACCTCCTTGCTGTTGACCTTTGTAAAGAACGTCTTCACTCCCATAGGGTCCCATCCGTCGGTTCCGCAAAGCAAGTCGTAGGTGTTGTAAATCTTTCTGTCCTGAACTATGCTGTAATATCCGCTCAGAATCTCATTGTTCTTTGAGAGGTCGCCACCTTTTACAAAACCGTCTTCCATCTCAGGCAAAGACAGAAGTTCGCCGTTGTACTTTACGTTAGAGAAGTAGCAGCGCGACTTTCCTGCCATTGTCTTGACTTTGTCGGTCATGTTGGTACGGTCGAAATCATCGTCGTGCACCTCACAGTCTACCATTGTCAGGAAGGCATTCGGATTTTCATGGAACTGCCATATTGAGGCTGATTCGGTATAAATCTTTGAGTTGAGGAATACCGAATGATACATCGTTCTGAAGATATCGTTAGAGTGCCATGTGATGTCGCAGTTCAGGAACACGGCATCGAGCGGAAGCGGCATATCGCCCACCTCGAAGAAGCACTTGTTGAACAGAGTTCGGCGTCCCATCGGCGGCGTAGCCTTCTCACTTCCGATAAATCGGCAGTTGATGGCATACATGTGGTTTACAAGTCCGATGCAGAGTTGCGCCTGAGTGCTCTGCGACGTAATTTTCTCGAAATCGAGGCTGTGATTCAGCGGAAACTTAAGCGACACGTTGCAGTAGTTTCCTATTGTTACGTTTTCGATATAAAGTCCTTCGGTGCGCAGAAAGAACATGGCATAATCGCCAACCGCACCGCGCATGTTTCCTCGGTTTCCGGCAATGACAACATTCTCCGGATTAGGATTCAGCCCCACGATGTGAAGGTCGTGACAAGCAAAGGTGACCGACGTTGGCACGCCGTTGTGCATCTGCATCTTTACGTTCTTGTTATCGTTTGGCAGACGCTGATCGACCCAATGCACGCCAGGTGTAAGATACAAGAAGATATCGCCCTCGGTTGTGAGTTCGTCTGGAATCTCCTGAAAAGCCTCTTTTACCGATCTGTAAACATATTTTCGACTGTAATAGACAGAATCCTCGAGATTAGGACAAACAAGCAGGTGCCTGTCGTTAATCTCGATGTACTTTCCGTTATACTTTATTGTCTGCCCGAGCAGTTCTATAGGATACTTAGGATCGATTGAAATATTATGGTTCTCTTTCTTTTGGACTTTTGCACACACAATTACGCCACATAGTAATATGCACAAAAGAGTTAACAAATATCTTTTATTCATGTTTCTATATTATAGGATAATGAGATAACACTTAATGTGCAAATGTATTATATTTTTCGCTAAAAAAAGAATATAAAATTGTTTTTTTATCTGGCGCGTTCAATTTCTTCACTGCTGATTCCCAAAGCGCTCATCAGAGAATATCCCAAAATCTCCTGTCGGTAGTTTCCGGGCATGAGCGGCTGCATGCCGAAAAGCGTACATTCCTTGCCGTCAACCTTTTTCAGAATATTGCGGATATCTTCGAAACTCGTCTCGGTATTGCCCACAACGAGTAATCGCTTAACCTCCTTGGCATCGGCAATTACCTGAAGCGTTTCGAGGAAGAACTCTCCGAAATCAGTCATCTTGGCATTTCCGAAGGAATAGAGATTGAACTCGCCCAAAGAATCCTTGAAAGCCTTGTCGTTCAGTTCGTTTTCAAAGTCCGACGGAGAGAAATTGTCGAGTTCCTTCTTCTCGTCGGGATGAAGAAAGACAACATCGATGTTGTTGTCGCCCTCGCGCAATCCGCCGTCGAGAGCCACGCAGTCGAGCCAGTGAGCCAAATCGGCCTTCGGAATACGGCGATTAAGCATACGCTCGAAATTTACGGTAAGATTGAATGCTACGGCATCGGAATATGTAGAATCAATGAGCACAACGGTCTCATTCCATGTTGTCTTATTATCCATTTTTCCTTTTTGTTTTTGTGGTGCGAAGATAACACTTTTTTCAGCGATGGCAAAACGATTTGCAAAAGTTATGACCGCACAACCAAAGTTGTGTGCCTGACAACAAAAAAAGGAGCAAAGCCTCTCGGCTCTACTCCCTTATTTTTTATGTGACTAATTAGTTTTCAAAAACCAATTTCTCATTCTGATAATCAACCACGATTGGCTTCTCGCGGTTTACCGTTCCTGCCAGAATCTGCTTGCTCAAATCGTTAAGCAGCAAGTGCTGGATGGCTCTCTTTACAGGACGCGCTCCGAACTCTGGGTCGAAACCGACGTCGGCAAGGAAATCTATCGCGCTGTCGGTCAGACGGAGTTCTATTCCGTTGTCCTTCAGCATGTTTGCAACGCCCTTGACTTGCAGTTCAACAATCCTTCGGATTTCGTTCTTCTTCAGAGGCTGGAACATTATCGTCTCGTCAATTCGGTTCAGGAACTCAGGGCGAATGGTCTTCTTCAGCAACTCCAGAACGGCATTCTTGGCATTCTCGGTTACCTCGGCAACCTTGCGCTCATCGTTTTCAAAACCGCGAATCTTACTGAACTCGTTCTGTATCAACTGACTGCCCAAGTTGCTGGTCATGATGATGATTGTGTTCTTGAAGTTTACGGTTCTGCCCTTGTTGTCGGTCAGACGACCATCGTCGAGTACCTGCAACAGCGTGTTGAAAACATCGGGATGAGCCTTCTCAACCTCGTCGAAAAGCACAACAGAATAAGGCTTGCGGCGAACCGCCTCGGTAAGCTGACCGCCTTCGTCGTAGCCCACATATCCCGGAGGCGCACCGATAAGACGCGTTACGCTGAATTTCTCCTGATACTCGCTCATGTCGATACGAGTCATCAGGCTCTCGTCGTCGAACAGATACTCTGCCAGAGCCTTGGCAAGCTCGGTCTTTCCTACTCCAGTTGTTCCGAGGAAGAGGAACGTTCCGATTGGGCGGCGCGGGTCTTGCAATCCGGCACGGCTGCGGCGCACCACGTTGGCAACGGCGGTGATTGCCTCTTCCTGACCGATTACACGGCGATGCAACTCGTCTTCCAACTTCAAGAGTTTCTCGCGCTCGCTCTGCAACATCTTGCTCACCGGAATGCCAGTCCAGCGGCTCACAACATCGGCAATATCATCGGCTGTTACTTCTTCCTTAATCATGGCAGATGCTCCCTGAGCGTCCTTCAGCTTGTCCTGAACTGCCTTTATGTCGTTTTCGAGTTCCTTCAACTTTCCGTAACGAATTTCGGCAACCTTACCGTAATTGCCCTCGCGTTCGGCCTTTTCAGCCTCGAAATTGAGTTCTTCGATTTTCAGTTTATCCTGCTGAATTCGGTTAAGCAAATCCTTCTCGCTGTCCCACTTTGCACGGAAGCCTGTTTCCTGCTCCTTCAGTTCGGCAATATCCTTGTTCAGTTGGTCGAGTTTCGAATTGTCGCCCTCGCGACGAATTGCCTCGCGCTCAATTTCGAGTTGTTTCAAGCGTCGTGAAATCTCGTCGAGTTCCTCCGGAACGCTATCGCGCTCCATGCGCAGTTTGGCAGCCGCCTCGTCCATAAGGTCGATAGCCTTGTCGGGCAAGAATCTGTCGGAAATGTAACGGTTGCTCAGCTCTACGGCTGCAATCACGGCATCGTCCTGAATACGAACCTTGTGATGATTCTCGTAACGCTCCTTCAGTCCTCGCAGAATTGAGATTGAACTTAGAACATCAGGCTCATCTACATGAACCGGCTGGAATCGGCGTTCGAGTGCCTTGTCCTTCTCGAAGTATTTCTGATACTCGTCGAGAGTTGTTGCACCTATACTGCGGAGTTCGCCACGGGCAAGGGCCGGTTTCAGGATGTTTGCGGCATCCATTGCACCGTCGCTTTTTCCGGCACCTACAAGCGTGTGAATCTCGTCGATGAACAGAATGATGTTGCCATCGCTCTTTGACACCTCGTTTACAACGCCCTTCAATCGCTCCTCGAACTCGCCCTTGTACTTTGCTCCGGCAATAAGCGCGCCCATGTCGAGCGAGTACAACTGCTTGTTTTTCAGATTTTCAGGCACATCGCCGCGAAGGATTCGGTGTGCCAAGCCTTCTACGATGGCAGTCTTTCCTGTTCCCGGCTCGCCAATCAGAATTGGGTTGTTCTTTGTTCGGCGCGAAAGAATCTGAAGAACGCGGCGAATTTCCTCGTCACGACCAATTACAGGGTCAAGTTTTCCGTTTCGAGCCTCTTCGATAAGGTTCTTGGCATACTTCTTCAGCGACTGATAAGTCTCCTCGGCAGTCTGCGAATCAGCCTTTCGGTCTTGCTTCAGTTCTTTTGCAGCCGCGAAGAGTTCCTTCTCGGTAACTCCGGCGTCTTTCAGGATTGAAGCTACCGGACTCTTCACTCTGAAAAGTGAAATGATTATAGAATCGAGCGTTACGAACTCGTCGCCCTGTTTGCCAGCCACGTCGATGGCATCGTTGAGAACAGCCTCTGTCTCGCGCGAAATGTATGGTTCGCCACCACTTACCTTTGGGTATGACTGCATCTGTTTTTCAGCAAGCTGCTCAATGAGCCTGCTGTTCACACCCAGTTTTTGGAAAAGGAAGTTAACAATGCTATCTCCGACCTTCAGGACTCCAAGCAGAAGATGAGCGGTCTCGACCTGCTGCTGTCCGTTTTGTCTAACCAGATTAAGTGCTTCCTGCACCGCCTCCTGACTTTTGATTGTTAGTTTGTTAAAGTCCATAATTTGATAATTTAAGTTTTTTCTATCTTGCTTTGTTCAAACTATCGACCAAACAAAAAAGTCTGCCAAAAATGACAGACTTTATACCTTTTATGCTTTATGTAAAGACAATATTGGCAGAATGTTATGCGTTTTCCTCAGCCTTTTCCTCCTCAGGAGAAGAGAAATCGTCCTCGCCGGCATTTACAAGAATGTTGTACCAACTGATGAGTTTCTTGATATCGTTGTTGTAAACGCGGTCGCGGTCGAAATTTGGAAGAATCTCGGCGAACCAGTTTCTCAACTCATCGGCAGATGCTTTCTTTGGGTCGATGGCTGCAACTGCGCCGTTCTCATGCTTCTTTACAGATGCCAGAACCTCGTTCAGCGGAACTTCATCAGCATCAGTGTACATTGCGATGTCGGCAAGAGAGATAATCTTGTCTGTGCCGTATGCAGGGAGACGCTTCTTGTCTGTTAGCGACTCAACGATAAGCATTCTGTTTCCGTGCGAAATTAGTTTGTACAAACCCGGTTTACCGGTAATTGCAAGTATTCCTTGTATCATTTTTTCTTTATTTTAATTATTCAAAATTAGGTTCGCAAAGATAATAAAATATTGATAAATGACAAATCGCTACCAATATTTATTTGCGTCGCCGCATCGTGGCAAGGCAACACAAAGTGAGCCTAACTTATTGCTAATATTTGCTTTATTACGCTATTGCGTTCGTCATTATAGATGATAAAATCAGCCTTCTCGCATTTCTCCTTATCGTCCATCTGCTTTTCCACGCGTTGGCGGACTTGCTCGGACGCTATGCCGTCGCGCCTCATAACTCTTTCGTAACGAAGATATTCGGGAGCAGTTACGGCAATAACCTTGTCTACAAGCGAGTCGAAACCCGATTCGTACAGAATGGCACATTCCATATACACCTTATTAAAAGTATTGTGTTTCTGAACCCAATCCAAGAAATCCTTTTTTACGAACGGATGGACGATGGAATTGACGAGCGAGACATTTTCTTCTGAAGCGAACAGAAAAGAAGCAAGAAACGGCTTGTTTACCGTTCCGTCGGCGTTGTAAACCTCGCATCCAAGAGCCTCGGAGAGTTTGCTTCTGAGTTCAGCGCACTCAGTCATAACAGCCTTTGCCCTGCTGTCGCAATCGTAAACAGGACGGTTCATGGTACGGAAGATGCGCGCCACCACCGATTTTCCGCTGCCTATTCCGCCGGTTATGCCAATTATTTCCATAATTTTCTCTCTATCAGATAGTCGATTTTATCGGGAGATATTTTCAGACGTCTTACAGCCTGCGGCATCGATATAACCTGCGGAGTGCACTTGTCGTTATGTCCGCCGTCTTTTACATCGGCATATTTAACCACAACCTTGAAACTGCTTGCATCTACCGAGTTGTATTCCTTTACGCCAACCTGAAACGTAAGTCTGACCTTTGACGGGAAGGTTCGCAGAACATATCCGTTCGGAAAGCCTTCGCCCTCAACGGGAACATCTACGGTCTTCTCGGTAAACATATCAACATAACACTTTGCACGGACTCTGTCGGGACTGTATTTCACGCCCTTTGGCGACCTGAGTTCAGCCATGAAGGTTATCGTGTCGGTTACGTTCGAGCGCAAAATCTTCTTCGTTGCCGCCTCTCTTATCTGCAAGAGCTGGTCTTGCGGAGCGTATGCAAGAACCGAGTCGGGACTGAATTCCATCTTAACGACATAGAATTGAGAGCCAGTTTCAATTTCTCCGTCGAAAACAACAGGCACGCGCTTAGATGTTCCGTAGGTATAGATGAAGTCGAGCGTATCGGGCTTAATCTGCATTATGCGCGTTGACGACATAAGTTGCGAAGCCACCTTGCGCTGAACATCAGCCATAAGCACCTTTGGATGTAAGCCCTGACTCTCGTATTCAGACCATTCTATAACAACCGGGCGCAGCGTTATTCCGTAGCGATAGGCAAGCAACTCTATGCTGCGGTCCTTTACCTGCACACGAATCTTAGAAGGCAACTCCGAGGTCACGACGGCATTGTGCGGCACGCCGTTAAGCCTGAGAGGAACCTCAAGTTCAATCTGGTTTTCCTCGCCAAGGGCAAGGAAGAGCCAGAAGGCTGCAGATACAAACAAAAATGACAAGAAAATCAAGACATCCTTATATCTTCTTACAAAGAGAATTCGCCTTAACTTTCTTGTCACTCCGACAAGTGATATATTCACAACTTTAATTATTTTGCATTGTCATGAGTAGCAGTTGCATCAGGGAAAACCGATGCCTTGTCAACCTTTATGCGCACGTCTCTTGCAATCTCTACGATAACGGTATTATCGTTCTCGATTGAGCGGACAGTACCATAGATTCCGCCGGCAGTAACGACATTGCTGCCAACCTCGAGTGTGTTTCTGAACTGGTTAATCTCCTTCTGCTTTTTCTGCTGTGGGCGAATCATGAAGAAATACATGATGGCAAAGATTACAACCATCATAATAATCATCTGCATACCGCCACCACCGGCAGCCTGTAGTAAAATTGTAAGGCTATTCATTTGTTTTATTATTTAAAATTATTGATTAGTTCTTGTTAATCTGTCCCTGCTCGCGCAACGACTTGCCTATGGCGTCGAGCATTCCGTTTACGAACATGCCGCTCTTGCGAGTGCTGTAGAACTTGGCAATCTCGACAAACTCGTTGATTGTTACATTAACCGGAATGTTAGGGAATGTAAGAATCTCTGAGATTGCCAACTGCATTATAATCATATCCATGAAGGCAATGCGGTTGAACTCCCAGTTGCGTGAGTGTGCGGCAATGATGTCGCGGTATGTTCCGTCGTTCTCTATGGCATTGCGGAACAAGGCTCTTGCATACTCCTTGTCCTCATCGGCCTTGTATTCAGGAAGAAGTTCCTGATCCTCGCCGTTAGCCTCTTCGAAACGCTTGATAGTCTTGTGAACGAAGGTGTCGACGATGAACTTGTCATCGTTCCAATAAAGGCTCATGTTCTCCAGAACGCCCTCCAACTCCTCGTTGTTGTAGAAGATGTTCTTGTAGAGCTTGCGCCACACCTCGCGGTCAGCCTCGTAGGAATTTTCCTCAGAAGCCATATATTCCTGATAGATATCGCTTGAAATTATACGCTTGTACATTGAGCGGATGAAGGCTTCCTCGCCTATCCAGTTCTTTTTTTGTGTTTCCTGAAACTCAATCAGCTGCTTGTTCTTCTCAAGCTGCGCAATAAATCTGTTGTCGATAAACTTATGGCTGTAAGTCTCACCACTATGAGTATTTACAGCTCTCTGCTCAAGTTGTGCTACGTTATGTCTGCCAAAACGTGTAATCTCTGCCATTAGGAGTAGAAGATACTTGTAAAGATCATAGGCCTTTGACAAGCTGAAGAACAACTCTTTTTCCGCTGCATCAAGATTATTACTTCCGTTTTGATAGAAAGCATAGACAAGTTGAACCGCTTTTAGGCGGATTAGAACTCTATTAATCATAATTTCTCTAAATTGAATGTTAATATTGGTTTGCAAAAATAATGAAAATCCGTGAAATATGACCACTTAAATGCAATTTCTTTAATAAATTCTTGTGTATTCTTAAAAAAAGTGCCAACTTTGGAGGCGAAAACCAAAAATCGAATTAATAATTATGGATGAAAGCAAGAAAAAAAATGGATTCAGGGAGAGCGATCTTGACATAATTGCCTCAAAGGCAATTAAGGCAGGAAAGCGAATCTATTACATGGATGTTAAGAAAAACCGCAGGGATGAGATGTTTCTTGCAATCACCGAGAGCAAGAAAGTCATCACAGGCGAGGGCGAATCGGCTCAGGTGAACTTTGAGAAACACAAAATCTTTATTTACAAAGAGGACTTCGAGAAATTCAAGAACGGCCTTAACGAACTGATAAAGTACATCGAGGAACGTCAGGGCGCATGCCCTTCGCGCGAGAGCGATAAGGACAACGGCGTTGCCGAGGCTAAGACAGCCGAGAACGCGGCAAACGACAATCCTCTGTCTGACGAGATTAAAATAGACATCGATTTCTGATGAAACATAATTAAAAAGAGCCACTTATTCTTGGTGGTTCTTTTTTTTTTCAGTATCTTTGCGCCGCTTTTCAGTACATCTTATGGTGAAATTCCGTGTGATGGCGAATTAGCAAAGTTTTTAATTTACTAATTTAGAGTAACACATTTAATTATGAAATCAATTAACGTAGCAGGTTCTTTGAGAACCGAGACTGGTAAGAAGGGTACACGCGAACTTCGCAAGAGCGACATGATTCCTTGCGTATTGTACGGCGTAGAGAAGGACGAGAACGGCAATCCTAAGGCAACTGCATTCTCTGTAACTAACGCAGCTGTTCGTAACCTTATCTACTCTCCAGACATCTTCGTTGTAAACCTTAGCATCGACGGCAAGGAGTGCAAGGCAGTTCTTAAGGAGATTCAGTTCCACCCAGTAAAGGACAACATCCTTCACATCGACTTCTATCAGGTAACTGAGGACAAACCAATCGTAATGGAGGTTCCTATCAAGTTGAACGGTCTTGCAGAAGGTGTTAAGGCCGGTGGTAAGCTGGTTGCACAGGTTCGCAAGCTTAAGGTTAAGGCTCTTTACAACCAGATTCCAGAGAAGCTTGACATCGACGTTACTTCACTTGCTCTTGGTAAGACTATCAAGGTTGCTGCTCTTTCATTCGACGGTCTTGAGATCGTAACTTCTAAGGAGGTTGTTGTTTGCGGTGTTAAGATGACACGTAACGCTCGTTCTGCTGCAGAGGCTAACAAGTAATCACAACGAACACTCGTTAAATGAAGTATCTGATTGTAGGGCTGGGCAACATCGGAACAGAGTACGCTGGAACCCGCCACAACATAGGATTTAGAGTATTGGACGCCCTCGCTAAGGCGTCCAATATTTCTTTTGAGTCGAACCATCTCGGAGCAACGGCGCAACTCAACGTAAAGAATGCGCAGATGCTGCTGCTAAAGCCGTCGACCTACATGAACGAAAGCGGAAGAGCCGTGCGCTACTGGATGCAGAAGGAGAACATTCCGCTTGAGAACGTGCTGATAATAGTCGACGACCTGTCGCTCGAGGTGGGCGCAATACGCATAAAGCAGAAAGGCAGCGAGGCCGGACACAACGGCTTGAGAAGCATAACGGCATGCGTAGGCTCGCAGGCTTATGCCCGACTGAGATTCGGCATCGGAAACGACTTTCCGAAAGGGGCGCAGGTAGACTTCGTACTTGGCAGATTCAACGCCGACGACGAGAAGACCGTTGAAGAGCGCGCACAGGTTGCCATCGAAGCCATCAAGACATTCTGCCTTGCCGGCATAAACATAACAATGAACCAGTTCAACAACAAATAACGCACAATGGAAGCAAGACTCGACAAGTGGCTGTGGGCTGCGCGCATCTTCAAGACGCGCACGCTGGCTTCGGAGGCATGCAAGAAAGGCAGGGTTTCGAGCAACGGAACTACGCTTAAAGCCTCGAAAATAGTTAAGGTAGGCGATGTGATTGACGTTAAGAAACCGCCTATCACCTACTCGTTCCGCATAAAGCAGGCCATAGAAAAGCGAGTCGGCGCAAAGCTGATTCCAGATGTGCTGGAAAATGTTACTCGACCAGACCAGTACGAACTGCTCGAGATGAACAAGATTAGCGGTTTCGTGAACCGTGCACGAGGAACAGGACGACCAACAAAGAAGGACCGCCGAAGCCTCGACGAGTTTACAGAACCTGCCTTTGCCGGTGACTTCGACTTCATGGACTTCGATTTCGACCAAGATGACGACGAACTTGACGATGACGAATAATACAACATGCCAAGGTTTTGCGCCCACAAACAAAAACGGCGCAAGACTTCGGCATTTTTGTTATCTCCCCCTAACACATTCCGAAAATATCTAAAGGCATTTATTATAATTTTAAATAACAGAAAATGAGATTCTTCTATTATCTTTTACCATTTATGCTTGCCGCTCCGGCACATGCACAAGAAAAACTCTATCACGACGAGTTCAACCTTGGCGATGTAAAACTTCTCGACGGCGTTCTGAAACACGCACGAGACCTTAACATCCAAACTCTTCTGAAATACGACACCGACCGACTTCTGGCTCCGTACCGAAAGGAAGCCGGACTCAACCCGAAGGCAAAGTCGTTCCCAAACTGGGACGGACTTGATGGACACGTAGGCGGACACTATCTCACCGCCCTCGCCATAAATGCCGCAACAGGCGACGAGGAATGCCGCAAGCGCATGGAATACATGATTGCCGAACTGAAGGAATGTGCCGAGGCTAACGCCAAGAATCATCCCGACTGGGGAAAAGGCTATGTTGGCGGCGTTCCGGGCAGCGCGCAGTTGTGGTCTACATTCAAAGAAGGCAATTTCGGAAAATACCACTCTGCATGGGTTCCGTTCTACAATATACACAAGATGTACGCAGGCTTGCGCGATGCGTGGCTCTATTGCAACAACGAGGACGCAAAACAGCTCTTCCTCGGCTTCTGCGACTGGGCTGTGATGATAACATCAAAACTCAGCGACGAGCAGGTTGAGCAGGCTCTGCACACCGAATATGGCGGTATGAACGAGGTTCTGGCAGATGCCTATGCCATAACCAAGGACAAGAAATACCTCGACTGCGCCAAGCGATTCTCACACAAGCGCATACTCTACCCTCTTTCGCAGCACATCGACTGCCTCGACAATATGCACGCCAACACACAGGTTCCAAAAGTAATTGGTTTTGAGCGTATTGCCGAACTTTCGGGCGATGCAGAATATCACAACGCGAGCCTCAACTTCTGGGATTTCGTTACCAACGACCGCTCTCTCGCCCTTGGCGGAAACAGCCGTCGCGAGCACTTCCCGAGCAAGGAGGCTTGTCAGGATTTCGTGACCGACATCGACGGTCCTGAGACCTGCAACACCAACAACATGCTGAAACTCACCGAAGATTTGCACCGTGCCAATCCGCAGGCGATGTATGCCGATTTCTACGAGTTGGCAACATTCAACCACATCCTCTCGTCGCAGCATCCAGAGCATGGCGGATACGTCTATTTCACCTCGGCTCGTCCTCGCCACTACCGCAACTATTCAGCCCCTAACGAGGCTATGTGGTGCTGCGTAGGAACAGGTATGGAGAACCACGGCAAATACGGTCAGTTCATTTACACACATATCGACGATGCGTTGTTCGTCAACCTCTTTGCCGCTTCTGAACTCAACTGGAAGCAGAACGGCGTCGTAATCCGTCAGGAAACAAACTTCCCTTATTCAGAAACGAGCCGCATCACCATCGCCGACGGAAAGGCAGCCTTCAAACTGATGGTGCGCTATCCGGGCTGGGTAAAGAGCGGCGACTTCAAAATAAAAGTAAACGGCAAGGATTTCGGCTTTGTGAGCGGCCCTTCGTCATACATCTGCATCGACCGCAAATGGAAGAAAGGCGATGTTGTTGACATCGAATTCCCAATGCACAACAGCGTGAAATATCTGCCAAATCTGCCAAAATACATCGCTCTGATGCACGGCCCAATCCTGTTGGGCATGAAGACCGGAACAGAAGACTTGGCTCATCTGATTGCCGACGACAGCCGATTCGGCCAGCTCGCAACAGGCAAGCAATTGCCTATCGACAAGGCTCCGATGCTTGTTTGCGACAACATCGAGAAGATTGCCGACGACATCAAGCCAATCGAGGGCAAGCCTCTGCACTTCAGCCTCGGCACAAAGATGATTAACGGCATAGAGGGCGAACTTCAGCCATTCTTCGAGATTCACGATTCGCGCTACATGATGTACTGGCTCGCCTTCACGGGCGACGGCTACAAGGCTTATCTCGACCAGCTGAGCAAGGAAGAAGAGGCGCGCCAGAAACTCGAGGCTGCCACCGTCGATAAGGTTCAGCCGGGCGAGCAACAGCCGGAGAGCGACCACTTTATGGAGACCGACAAATCGTTTGGCGGCAACCAGAACAACTGCGGATTCCGCCAAACTTCGAACGGCAGTTTCTTCAGTTATCAGATGAAGACTGGCGGCGAAAAACTCCTGAAAGTGCGTCTGAAATTCTGGGGCGTAGACGACTGGCAGTCAAACGAATTCGACATTTTCGTCGACGATGTTCTTGTAAAATCGGTAAACAATACCCGAAAATACCGCACATCGGCATTCAAGTTCGAGGAATACGAGATTCCAGAATCTGCCGTTAAAAACAAGAAGCAGGTAAGAGTGAAGTTTGTTGCGCACAAGAACAAAGATGCCAAAATATACGAAGTTAGATTGCTAAAGGCTGAATAAGCCTTGGCAATCGAGCCTCACAAAAAGAGCCGCTTCCCGATATTTTCGTGGAAGCGGCTCTTTTTTATTCAAAATTCGTATCGAAGAATTCTTTACAAGTTTGCCTTTACCTTGTCTATCAACTCCTGATATTCGGCATCTGTAAGATATGTCTCCTGCGGATTCATGCGGAACACGCCGCCGAAATCAGGACCTCCCTTGTACTTTGGAACAAGATGGAAGTGCAAGTGACTCAGAGTGTCAGAATAAGCTCCATAGTTAATTTTCTCTGGGTTGAACGCCTTCTGCATAGCGCGTGTAACCTTAGCCACGTCGGCCATGAAAGCGTTGCGCTCTTCGTCAGAAAGTTCGTTGAGGTCGTTTACATGACCGTTGTAAGCCACGAGGCAGCGGCCGCGATATGTCTGCTCCTTGAAAAGGAATACGCGAGAAACGCTCAAAGAAGCAATCTCAATCATCAGATTGTGAAGAGTTTCGTTGTTAGTGCAGTATAGGCACTGTTTTGGATCACTGTACATACTATATAATTGTTTTTGTTAAATAGATATTGCAAATATAGCGTATTCTTGCCATTCGCCCAAATTTTCAGGCGCGCAAATCGGGCAACCTTTCAACATCGGCATTTTCGCCGACAGCCCACACCACGCTGCCCTCGCTAAGCACCGTGTCGCGGTTTGGCATCTGAATCTGCCCGTCAACCTCAATGCCCACAATAAGGCAATGATACTTGGCTTTTATTCCACTCTGACTGATGCTCTTTCCGGCAAAGACCGATTCGGCGGTTATTACGAACTCCACGAGTTTCATCTCGCGGTCGTCGATGTCGAACTCCTCGTTTTCGAAGACATCGGCATTCATCGCCTCGATGAATTTAGTAAGTTGCTCGTCCGTTCCTATAACCTCGAGTTTGTCGTGCGGATAGAGCCTTGTAAGCGCAACAGGGATGTTAATCCTGATGCTTCCACGGATTACTGATGCCACCGATATGTTAAACTTGTTGCCCAAGTCGAGTTCCTTCAGCGTCATGCCCTCCCAGCACGAGTTTTCGGGCAGAGAAACGCTTGCCAGATGCAGTTCGTCGCTCATAAGCTGAGTGAGGTACGAGCCTTTCTTCTGCCCCATCGCCTCGGCATACCGCTCGCGCGAATGAAGATTATTGAAGAATGTTTTTTCGAGTTGGATGCTTCGTTCCTGCAACTTCTTCGACGAGTACATGGCAAAGATGAGAACCAGTCCGACAGCAATGGAGAACGACATGCTATAGCCAAACAAATGACCTATCACATACACAACCATCGCAAGCGCTATGAGCACCCTTGCTGCGACAAGCATTACAAGCGGCGCGATGTTCAGTCGGCTGTCGTTCCACAGAGCCTTGAACTCCTCGCTGCGGTTCTTCTTGGCAATCATGGCGCGGATGAAAGGCGCGATACACAACAGCGTAAGCACGGCAACCGTCCATCTTGCATACCTGAAAGGCATCAACTCCGAGAGGAACGGCAACAGCACATGGAACGCAAGCAGAATCGTTGCAACCGACAGCACCATATAGACTACCGTTACGCGCAAAATCGACTTCAGCAAGCGATTCCAGTTGTTCTTATGCCTTATCAGCAGAGTTCCGCCGCTCGTATAATTGTCAATCAGATTGGCTATTTTCGAAGGCATATACCTTACCGCCACGTCGTAAGCCGGATTGCTCGCCTTTATCATGTACGGCGTTATGAAGGTTGTTATAACCGAAACAGCCACCACAACCGGATAAAGGAAGTGGCTCGTAACGCCGAGACTCACTCCGAGGCTCGCTATGATGAAGGCAAACTCGCCAATCTGAGCCATGGAGAATCCGCTTCGAATGGCTACTTTCAGAGTCTGTCCCGAAAGCAGGTAACTTCCCGTTCCAAGAACCGACTGACCAATCAGAATCGCCGCCGTGATGGCAACAATAGGCTTCCAGTACTCGATGAGCATCATCGGGTCGACCATCATTCCCACCGACACGAAGAATATCGCGCCAAACAAATCCTTCACGGGCGATACCAGACTTTCGATGCGTTCAGCCTCGAGCGTCTCAGCAAGAATACTTCCCATGATGAATGCACCGAAGGCAGCCGAGAAGCCGCACAAATCGGCAACAACAACCATCGCGAAGCACAGTCCGAGAGCCACGATAAGCATAGTCTCGTTGCTGAGCATCGACTTGAATTTCTTGAAGAACAGCGGAAGCAGAAAAATTCCGGTGATGAACCACAAGATGAGCAGTCCGCCAAGTTTCAGCAGCGAGAAAATCATCTTCTCGCCCTCGAAACTACGGCTGACGGCCATCGTGCTCAACATAACCATCAGCACTATGGCAAGAATATCCTCGATGATGAGGACCGAGAGAACCAGTCCGGCAAACTTCTGCTGCCGCAGCCCAAGGTCGTCGAAAGCCTTGTAGATGATAGTGGTTGACGACATGGCGAGCATTCCTCCAAGAAAGAGAGAGTCCATCTGACTCCACCCAAAAAGTTTGCCGACGCCAACGCCAACGATTATCATGCAAACGATGATGGAGCAGGCGGCGATGACCGGCGCGCTGCCCATCTTCACAATCTTCTTGAACGAGAACTCCAAGCCAAGCGCAAAGAGCAAGAATATCACACCTATATCCGCCCACAAATGGATGTTGCCGGTGTCTATCACCGACGGCGTGTATGGCATGTGCGAACTTGCCAGAAAGCCTGCCACTATATAGCCCAGCACCACAGGCTGCCTGAGCCACTTAAACAACAACGACACACAGCCTGCCACCACCAGAATTAGGGCGAGGTCTGATATTAAGCTTGGTAGTTCTCCCATATTCAGTATTTTATTTCTTTAACGATACAACATTCTTTGCAATGGCAATAACCACGTTCTTAGCCTTCTCCATGCTCTGAACCGGAACGCACTCGTTTCTGCCGTGCATGTTCAGACCGCCGGCAAAGATGTTAGGACAAGGCAAGCCCTTGAACGAAAGTTGTGCGCCGTCGGTGCCTCCGCGAATTGCGTGGATGTTTGGCGTTACGCCGGCATCGAGCATCGACTTCTTTGCAAGGTCTATTACATACATCACAGGCTCAATCTTCTCGCGCATATTGTAATACTGGTCGTGCATGTCGAGCGTAGCCGTACCAGCACCGTAAATCATGTTAATCTTAGCCACAACCTGCTTCATCAGTTCCTTGCGAGCCTCGAATTTCTTGCGGTCGTGGTCGCGTATGATGTACTGAAGCGTTGAGTTCTCAACCGTTCCGCTCATGGCAATCAGGTGGAAGAAGCCCTCGTAGTTCTCAGTCTTGGCAGGAATCTCCTGTGCCGGAAGCATAGAGTTCAGTTCGATGGCAACGAGCGATGAGTTAATCATCTTGTTCTTTGCCGAACCCGGATGAACGTTCAGACCCTTCAGCGTGATTTTTGCCGCTGCCGCGTTGAAGTTCTCGAACTCAAGCTCTCCCACTTCGCCGCCGTCCATAGTGTAGGCGAAATCTGCGCCGAACAGCTCTACGTTAAAGTGGTGCGCTCCCATGCCAATCTCCTCGTCTGGATTGAATGCCACGCGAATCTTTCCGTGCTTCCACTCCGGATGTTCCTTCAGTTCGACCATAGCCTGAACAATCTCGGCAATACCAGCCTTGTCGTCTGCGCCCAGAAGCGTTGTTCCGTCAGTAACGATGATGTCCTCACCAACGTGCGACTTCAACTCTGGGAACTGGTCGGCACGAGTGTAGACCTCCTCATTCAGCTTGATGTCGCCGCCCTCGTAGTGAACGATTCGCGGCTTGATGTCGGCACCGCTGCAATCTGGCGATGTGTCGTAGTGTGCAATGAAGCCCACGGTAGGCACTTCCTCATCGATGTTCGAAGGCAAGGTTGCGTAAACATATCCCATATCGTCGAGCACAACGTCCTCAAGTCCGACAGCCTCAAGTTCATCTTTCAGATAACGTGCAATATTCCACTGCTTTGCCGAACTTGGCACAGTTTCAGAGTTTTCGTCCGACTGCGAATCGAACTTAACGTAATTAAGAAATCTTTCTACAATGTCCATAAAAGTTATAATTTATTATGCAAAAATAAGAATAAAAAATCACAATTCAGAATTGCCAATGGACAATTCACTTAAGAATTGAAAATTCACAATTCAGAATTCATAATTACTGAGAGCTTATAAAGAACAATTATAAGACAAAATACTCTTTTTGGAAATACAAAATAGCGGCAAGGAAGAAGGTAGGAAGAAGGTAGGAAGAAGGTAGCAAGAGGGAAGCAAGAGGGAAGCAAAAGGGAAGCAAGATGGAAGATACATCTAAGTAAGCCGGAAGGTACGGGGAAGGGCTTATAAGGGTAGACCAACGGTTGAGAATCGGAATAGGATAATACTTTACAGGAAATTGCAGATGTAGCAATTGAGTTTAGTATGAAACTCTGAAGAAAGTCCAACTACTATTTGACGTATAGGGATGATAAGATTATGGCTGTAGTGAACTAATGAAAAAAGTTTCACTAAAAATAAAATCGATATCTTGCATAATTCGAGAAAAAGCATTATTTTTGCATTTGCAAAATATGACGATTTTCGGATAAACATTCCGAATCAGACGATAACAGAACCCGTCGGCATCCCATTGATCTGCTGGCGGGTCACCTTTTTTTTATAGACACTATGAGCAATTAGAAGCCACGCACAATAGAGGACCAAATCAAGCTACTTCGTTCAAGAGGTATGCAATTCAGTAATGATAAACCCAAATCGGTCATTAGAAAAATAGACATGCCTAATTTCTAATGACCGATTTGGGATAAATACCTCGCACATAGGTATTGTTCTGCTCACTTTGTTTTCTTTCAGCAGATAGATATTACAACAGTCCTGCTGTGCCTCCAGATACAAGATGTCGTGTATGCAGACTCTCTTATATCCCCACTCAATCCTCACAAACACATGCTCACTGTAGCAAGCACTCCCATTAACATTCTTTTCTTTCATAATAAAAAATTTTTTTTATGTAAAAGTAAACCGTTAATTATGTACTTGGGAGAGCTATCCACTGAGCAACATTATTATCCACTAAACAGCAAAATAACAGGCAACTTGTAGCGCTGATTAGTGGATGTTTTCGCTGTTTGAAGATTGAATATTATTTTTCTCATCATTAATCGTACCTTTGTCATAAAGACGCAGAAAAAACTTGATTTTAAAAAGCTGAATGTCATCAAGAATGTGAAAATTGTAACAAGTTACGACAAATTTGAAACGAAGTACTACAAAGTTGTTGTTAGTGCAACACCCTTTTCCATCTATTCTTCGTACCTTTGCAGTCAAATAATTGTATAAACTTAAACTATTACAGCTATGCGGGAAACAATAGTAGGAAACAATGGCTTGCAAGTTACATGCAATGCTAAGTTGATGGAAAACGTAAAGGCAGCTAAGCCAGTCTCAATATCAATGACTGGCTGTTGCACGATAGGCTTGACGGAAAATCTCAGTGGATTCATTACTCCTGAGGGACTATTGAAGAAAGGTAGTGCAACGATAATTGTCGCAGATGACAAAAACGAAAGCGGGTCGAAAGCATTTCCACTATATTATTCGAAAAAGCGGTTAATGAGGTGACAGAATATGTTGCAGGTGTAGCAGGTGTTTTATGCAAGATCGTTTTTTCTTTCTTGTCGGGAGGTACATGTATTTTCAGTTGTGTATTGACATTTAATCCCCTAACGACTGATAAGGCATTAGAAAGTATTCTAATATCTAAAGATATCAAATTTGGAAATAAATAGCAAAAAGTAAAACATATGAAAACAAAAATTCAAAACATTAAGTACTTTACGAAGCGGATGGTACTCATGTTGCTCCTTGCACTGCTCACGGCGGCGACGGCGTGGGCGGGGACGGTCGATGTAACCGTCAACGTGACGGGCAGCGGTTCGGTGTCTATTGGCAACCAAACAGCTACGGCGGGCAATCCGCTCACTACGACGGTTGATGATGGCGCAAGCGTTACGCTGACCTTCGCGCCTGATGCCGGTAATATCGTGACCAGTGCAAAACTATCATATAAACCGAGTAAGGATGGTACCTCCGTGGACGACATCGCCATCAGCGGCTCAACAGCCACATTCCAGATGCCCAACGACATCTGGAATGGCACGGGAGTGACAATCAATGTCACGTTTGGCGCCGGTCTCGTCGGCGGTGCTGACGAAGCCTCGGCTGTGGCCTTGACGGATGCGACGGTGAGTAATTTGGCCGGAGGATATTACAAGGTAGAGAGCGACATCTCGTTTGACCACACGCTCAACCTCATCGGCGACACCTACCTCGTCATTGCCAGCGGAGCGAAGATGACCGTCAGCTCTTCCGAATATGGTATCAATGGCGAGTCGTATGCGCTTAACGTCCTCGGCGAGGGAACGCTCAACGTTACGACTACAGGCTCATATAAGATAGCCGTAGATGTTTCCAGTTACACGCAATCGGGCTGCTCTGTAAATCTGACTACATCATTCATGGGAATGCGATGCCTTAATGGTAGCTTTAATATCAGCGGCGGCTCGTTCACCACAAACGGTTCGACGGGTATCTGGCCGGATAATGCTGTTAACATCAGCGGCGGCAAGCTGGAAGCATCGAAGATCGATGCCAATATCAACCTGAGCTATAGCAGCACTGACGATTACATAAAGGTGGATACCTATACCAATGGCAAAACAATGACGATAGCCAACGGGCAGACTTTCACCGACGGCGCGACTAACTACAGCGGCACGATTGAAAATTTATCCACGTTGAACGGCAAGAAGCTATTTCCTTTTGTTTATACGCACTTGACGGTAAGGGCGGCAACCTGTACAGAAGTGGGCATCAAGAAGGAGTGCTGGCAGCGCAGCAGCGACGGTAAGTATTTCTCGGACGCGAACGGAACGAATGAACTCAACGCATCGGATGTTGAGATTCCTATGATTGCTCACACGGGCGTACACAACGATGCTACGGACACGCACATCGCGTATTGGCAGTGCTCCATGTGCGGCAAGTATTTCAGCAACGAGGCTTGCACCACGGAGATAACGGAAGAGGACACCAAGATTTACCGCACCATCACGATTGCCGATGGTATCAGCAGTCTTGTCACGAGCAATGTTGACAAGGCTGTTGCAGGGACAACCGTGACGCTTACCGTCAGCCATCTGATAGATGCAAGCACTCTTCGGGTGAATGACGGCAGTGTCGCGCTGACGGATGCAGGAAACGGAACTTACACCTTCACCGTACCTGCGGCAGACGTAACCGTGACGGCATCCACCGCTACCACCTATTCCGTCAATCTGCCTGCCAATATGGAGATTGTAAGCGCAACGATCACAGCAGATGGCGACGGCAAGTACATTTCGGGAACGGTTGTCACGTTCAAGGCGAGCTTTTCCTATACGGCATCTAATGTGCATGACGGCGCGAACACACTGACGGCTGACGGCAGCGGCTACTACAGCGTTACCGTAGGCACAGCCGACATAACCGTGACGGCCACCATCGAACACAGCAGCAACATCGACCTGTCGCAAGCCCCCGGTGACTTCACCGTCGTCGATGGCGACATCTTGACCGCTGCGACGAGCCATACCGTGACGATTGCTGAAAATGCAAAGATTACGCTCAGCAATGCAACCATCAGCGGCGGCATCGTTTGTGATGGAACAGCGGAGATTACTCTTGTCGGCACGAATAGCGTGACGGGCGCATCCTTCAAGGCGGGCATCCAGGTTGGCGGCTTTGGCACTACGCTCACGATTAAGGGCAACGGTTCGCTGACGGCAAATGGCGGTAATCAATCCGCAGGTATCGGTCTGAGCCGTGCGTGGAATCCTGATGATAACGTCATCGGTGGCGATATTATCATCGAGGGCGGAAACATCACAGCCAACGGCGGCAGTAAGTGGGGCGCAGGCATCGGCACGGGCGTTATCTATGGTGGTAGTAAAACTGCAAGGCTTGGCAATATCACCATCAAGGGTGGCACTGTAAAGGCAACGGGCGGCACATCAGCAGACGGCATCGGCACGGGATTTTCCTATAGCGGTTGTACCAACGAAATCGGAACGATTACCATCACCACAGGCATTGACATTGTGGACGCATCGAGCATCAAGAACAGCGGAAGCATCGTCTATAAGCACGAAGAAAATGACGTGACTGCAAGCACCAGCGACTACTTCACAATCATTGAGAACGGCAACCGCCGCATCATTGTGCAGAAAGTCACTCCAACCATTGCCGATGTTCCCGACCAGACCTATACAGGCAGTGCCATCACCCCCGAGCCGACAGTCATCGCTGGCTCGCTCAGCCTTACCAAAGGCACGGATTATGAATATTCCTACACAAATAATACGAATGTTGGCACAGCTAAGGTGAGAGCTACCTTCCAAGGCGACTATGTATCGCTGGGCTCTGTGGAGAAGGAGTTTAAGATTGTCAAGTCCATGACCAATAATGACATCAGCATCACCATTCCGTCGCAGACATGGAATGGCTACGAATTGACACCCGACATCATCGTGAAGGACGGCGAGACAGTGCTCACTGAGAATACCGACTACACCGTGACGCCTCCGAGCGGCCCAATTCAGGATTCTGGCAACCATGCCTATACAATCACCGGCATGGGCAACTATGCTGGCTCAAGAGAAGCGATGTTTACCATAACACCCTACTTAGCAGATCAATTTGGTGCAGTATACGTTTATCAAGACCAGAACGGAAAAACGGCGTTATTAGAAGGCACATCGGTAGAGCCAGTCGATATTCCTTCTGTTATTAACAAAACCGTGAATCACGTAACCAACAACCGCGTGTTCACTCCGGGCGTGGCTTCGACGGTGATGCTGCCATTCAACTATACCTGCAGCGGCGAAGAGGGCGGCACGTTCTATAAGTTTGTAGGCGTAAAGAAAGAAAACGATAAGTGGGTTGCTACGATGCAGGAAACAGGCAATGATGCAAATAATGAGGGCACGCTGATTGCCAACACGCCGTATCTGTTTATGCCTACAGCGACAGAAATGACGTTCCCAAATATTAATGGGAGTGTGACGCTCAGCACGGAAGGCGGCGGCAACTGCGTGACAGCTGACCCTGGCAGCCACTGGACGTTTAAGGGAACATACTGGTTTAAAGAATGGAATTCCAATGATTATTATACCGCAGAAGAGATAGGCCGTGCCTACGGCTTTGCCGGCGTGGCGAAAGATGGCATTAATGTGGGTGACTTCGTAAGGGTAGCCAGCGGCGCCAAGATTCGCCCGATGAGGGCATACCTGCTGTGGAACGACATGCCGAATGCGGCTAATGCCCGTGCACTGACCCGTGGCACAGCAGCAACGGAGGAGGAACTGCCGCAGAGCATCACTGTGCGCCTGGTAGGCAGCAATGGCGAGGTGACCAGCATCGGTGAGATTGACACCAAGACAGGTGACGTTACATTTGACGGATGGTACACAATAGACGGCGTTCGTCTTAGCGGAAAGCCAAGCAAGAGCGGCTTATATATTAATAATGGAAGAAAAGTAATTATAAAGTAAATAGTACATACAATGGAAAAAGAGAAATATGTGAAGCCTACTTGTAGAGCTATACGGTTGACGCATCGGATGCAGTTGCTGGCTGGTAGTGGTAGTTATACAGATCCTACTCCGCCCAATGTACCAGACTATGACGATTGGCTGGAATAACATCTGATGGGCTATGAGTATAATTCAAATAATAGCATTAATCGTTCTGGTTGGCTTTGTCATCTTTGGGTTGTGGTTTCAGTTCTATATCAGACGCTGCCATAAAAGCAATGCCAAAGAGCATGCCAAGAGATTGCGCGAATGGATTAAGCGCAATCCCAAACGTGCGAAAGAATTGGGCTACATCCGCAAAGAAAAGAACGATGCGACGGAATAAACACAGTTGTTGAGAAATATCCGTACTGATGATTACCCAGCATGAATGAGATTGCTTAATTCATGAAAACGGAACCACCCAAAAGTCCTTCTTAAGAGGCTCCAGGGTGGTTCTATTTTTGTTTAAATCCCGCAGAAGTCCTTAAATAATGTTAAAAAATTATCTCGCATAGAGTAATAAATTATATTGTGTTAAAAAAAATGTTACTTTAGTACCCGTTTATTATATAATAGGTACGAAAGAATGTTTTCTCTAGTTGAACTCATATATAGTATCGCCTGTACGGTGTACGTCACAACCAGCCTTATGCTTTCTGCTGTGCGGTGGTTTCATGCCTGTCCAACAGCACGTGCGCACAAGGAGTATTATTATCCTGCACGCCGTATAGTATCTATGATATTTCTTACTCCAGCAGTTCTATTGCCCTATATACTTGCTCCAAAGAACCACGAAGCATGGCTGTTGACTAAAAGCTATTTGTTGCTGATCAATTTCTTTTCCAGTGCAGTATTGTTGTTTGCCTATTTCGGCAAGATGAGACAGTGGCACAAGTGGCGGTTGTCTGGCCAAGTAGCTTCTATAATAACTTTTGGATTGGTAGCCTTGTTGTTAATCATAGCCTGTTGGCCAAACTATCATCTGACAGCAGCAGTGGAACAAGCCCTTCTTACCACTGTGACCATAACAGGACTGCTACTGACACTGTATAGTGCAGTAGCCATGTGGCTGGTATGGAGGTGGACTCTGGAATACAGCACTGATAACTACTCCAACACGGATGATTTTCCACTTTCGTATGCTCGCCGTGTGTTTATGGTGCCTGTCTTTCAGGCTTTGTTATTATGGCCAGTCATACTCTTCGATAGTCCCACGTATGTTGCAGTTGTCAACCTGCTTATATCTGTTTTTAATGTTGTGTTTCTTATCACCATTCTTTCACCAAAACGCAAAGAGAGCCATCTGGAGTGTGTAATGGAAGATGCAGACACAGCAGCAAAAGAGCAGTCAGAAGAGAGTTGCTCGAAAATTTGCCCCCCCCCACACACACCCAACCGCTTCAGCTTTACAGACGTACAGCCTAAAGATGCTTTGTGCACAAGGAATGACATAACAGCAGACCATCCGTGCCATCACCTGAAAGACATACCAGAGAATACCAGACAAAAGATTGTTGATGGCATAGAAATGGCATTGGAACATCAACAATTATACCTTAATCCAAATCTCAGGCTCAGAGAAGTCGCTGAAGTGTGCGGTTATAGCCAGACATACGTTTCGAGAGTCTTAAAAGAGCAGTATGGTGGCTTTTTCGACTATGTGAATATGCTGCGTTGCCGTCATGTAGATGAATATATGGATCAACATCCGGAAGTTACCAAGGAGGAAGCCATTACTAAGTCTGGTTTCAAAGATCGCCAGACCTACTATCGTATCAAGAAAATCCTATGTTCAAATGAACGTCAGCAGGATTAACCTTCCCAGAGTTTTGTACTTGGAAGAGCGATCCACTGACCAACATGTTGTGCTGATTAGTGGATGTTTTCGCTGCTTAATCTGTAACAAAAGAAAGAGGGTGTGTCAAAATAGGCACATCCTCTTATTTGTTTTAATGATAATCCGCAATATTCCCAAATGTATTATCTTTGCAATTGAAAAAATCATAGTCAAATGAAGTTGTTGGATTTTGCAAAACATTTCGACAGCGAGGAAGCTTGTGAAAAGTACCTCAAGGAAACTCGCGAAAAAGAAGGTATAAAGTGCAGCCGCTGTGGCTGCGAGAAACAGTACTGGAACCGTTGCCACAAACGCTGGATGTGTGCCAAGTGCGGA
>NZ_JNKX01000030.1:0-46389 GCF_000702225.1 Bacteroides sp. Ga6A2
AGGGCCGACTCAGAGAACAGAATCAAGGAACTGAAATACGATTTTTCGATAGACGACTTCGTATCGCACAACTTCTGGGCGACAGAAGCCTGCGGCAATTTCATAATCATGGCATACAACTTCATGTCGCTGTTTCGCCATGCATTGATGAACTCCGACAAAAAGAAGTTCCTCAAGACAATCCGCTACGAACTGATATCAACACCCGCATATCTGGGAAGGACAAAGAACAAGCACATTCTGTACTTGGCCAGGTCGTTGAAAACACGACGATCCTTCCTATCGATATGGGAAAAACTAAAGGATTTCTCTCTGCCATACAGCACCGAGAAAGCCTAATGACCGATTTGGGATAAACAGCAGAATATAAGCATCATATCGCCCGGCGCAGCCGTTACAAGCAATAAAAGGCAAGTCCGCAGCCCCTTAGTTCTGCCAAATTTCCCTGTTCGGCAACAAGAATAAAACCGCGCGTATACCGCTCCAACTCCGCTCGCTGCCCAATGGGCGCAATAACCCGCCCTATCGCCAAACCACAAAAAACATAAAGTCAACATTTTTAAGAGATATTAAAAAAACTTAAAAAAACAGAGTTACAGCCTTTTTTTTATTGTTTTTATAGATAGTTTGCTATTTTTGCCACAACAACATACTTTTAATACAAATTACTAAAATTTAAGATTATGAATTACAAGATTGTAGAAATCGAAGGCGTAGGCGAGGTTTATGCCGAGAAGTTAATTGCAGCAGGCATCAAGACAACCGACGATTTGCTGGCTAAGTGCGCCAAGCCAGCCGGACGCAAGGCTCTGGCCGAAGAGACTGGCATCTCGCCTAAACTGATTCTTACTTGGACTAACCATACCGACCTTATGCGCATCAACGGCGTTGGTCCTCAGTTCTCCGAGTTGCTCGAGGCAGCCGGCGTAGATACCGTAAAGGAGTTGCAGCATCGCGTTCCTGCCAACCTTCACGCCAAGTTAGAAGAGGTTAATGCGCAGAAGCATCTCGTTCAGCGCGTCCCAGCCGTTGCCGAGGTAGAGAAGATGGTGGCTCAGGCTAAGGAACTTCCGGCAGCAATGGAATATTGAGACAGAAAAGATAGATAAGCAAGCGGGGCGGCAGAAGGACAAAGTGCTTTCTGTCGCTTGTTTTCTTACATCTCAAAAAACTTTCAAATCTCAAAAGATCAAAGCATTCGTTTTGCGAAGAAGGAGAATAAGGAAAAGTACCCTGGCATAATTAGAAGGATTGTCTATTATGCCCCTGAGTTGCATCGGAGTTTTACCTACTATACAAACAATTACTATCTAAGTGCCAAAGACATAGCCTTGCTTTACAAATACCGATGGCAGGTAGAACTGTTTTTCAAGTGGATAAAACAGCATCTTCAAGTGAAAAGATTTTGGGGCGAATCCGAAAATGCAGTTCGCATACAGATACATATTGCCATCATAACATACTGTCTTATCGGAATTATTGAGCATGACCTCAGTCTTAGGCGTCCAGTCTTTCAAGTAATGCGAATCTTAGGAAGTTCTTTACTTACCAAGGACAACATTATGGACCTCTTTTCCTCGCCAAAGGATATGGAAGAACCTAATGACGGACAACTAAAAATTGACTTTGATTTCAATTAACATTTTTTTAGAGACACTAGTGACAAAAAGTATAGAACTTTTCAAAAAAAATCATATCTTTGCAAGCCTAACAACATTTCTTAAGCAAAAACTTAGTATAAAAAGTTTTTCACAACAAGAAATAAATCGATTTACCACTAACTTATGGAACATGAACTACAAACAGACCGGAAGTCAAGTATTCTTTGCGCTGAGAACGCAAGCTATTGGCGTGAAACTGCAATTCCGCTACTTGAAAATATGCTTCCGCAAATTATCAAGGACTATTACGATATTAACGTAGCAAGCGTCTGTTTCAACAACGAAGGTCATTCGAACATAATATGCATAATCACGTCCGAGAAAGGCGAAAAGATTACATTCCGCATAGAACCACCTTTTATAAATTCAAGAAAGTACGACGACTTTAAAAGGATTATAATAAATCCTAAGAGTTTTGCCGTTCCCATGTTCTGTTATCATGAAAAAATTCTTCCAGCACCACTAAATGACTTTAGTATTGCCGGATACAATTTTATAGAAGGAAACACAAAATACAGATGGTATGAAGTTCCGAAAGATGACGATCTGAAGAAAATTGTCAAAGCCTATGACGAACTGAACGAAAACCTTCGGTTTATTGATACAACAAATGCTTCTGTTGCATACACAGAGCGGTTTAACGAAGAACTTGATGCCGTAATAAAACATTGCAACAACATCTGCGACAAAAGCATTGAAGCCACATTCAATAGTAGGTTTAACGACTTTATTGCCAATGCAAAATTGCTTCTTGCCAACATTAGTCGCATAACAAAAGACCTTACTCCGCACTATGTTCACAACGATTTTCAGCCGGGCAACATTTTGTTCAATGAAAACGATATTTCTGGAATCATAGACTTTGAGGACTTAACACTCGGATATACCGAAATTGATACCATTCTGTCGGGGTTCCGCATAGCTAAATCAAACGGGAGCAATACGGAATTAAACATAGACAGAATATGTCTGAAAAAATTCATAAGTCACTTTCCATCCGCTTGGAAGATATTCGAAAACTATGGTTACAAATTCTTCCTTTCTTTCTTCGCTCTAAGGGAATCTGTAAGATATATGCTGTCGGCTATAAACAATCTTGACGTGATGAGGACAAACATCGGCTTTCTGCCATGCTTTCTGACTGTTGCCAATTATTATCACGAGCCACTTCGCTCACTTATCATATTCAACGGCAGAAATCTTCCAGACGAAAACGAACTCCGAAAGATAGAGAATAACTGCGACGAGATAATTTTTGTGCAACTTTACGAACCTATAGACACAACAAACAGCAGCATTGTTGCGGCAAAACAATATATTGAGTGCACAACATCTAAGAGATTTTATCTGTTTCCTCTTTTTGCCGACAATATGCCCGCCTACCGACTTTTGTTACGCCTCGAAATCTTGTGTCCGCGGTTCAATAACGTGTATGTTTCAAAAGAGATATGCAAATATCATCTGTCACTTCCATCAAAATTCGTATTCCACTCTTTCCAGCCTCAACAAACAAACGAAAGTAAGGATGACAGAAGCCGTGCCTTGTTTATTACTCGTGCACAGCCTTTCCATAATGGGCATCTGGAAATTATAGAAAAAGCACTCGAAAAATATGATGAAGTTATAGTCGTTTTGGCAAGTGCCGAAGCGTCTTTTACTGAAGACAATCCTCTTACAGCGGCACAACGTATGGAAATAACAAACGCCGTTCTATGGGCACGACATAATGGGCATTTCTGGATATTTCCAGTAGCATACAACAACTATATTGCAGAGAATATGCCCGAACTAAAACTTCTCTGCCCCGATTTCAACGTTGTATTTTCTACCAACCCCGTACATGCAAAAATGGCACGTCTTGCGAATATTCCAAGCGAAATGCCAAAAATAAAATCGGACGTAAGAGCAACGACAATAAGAGAAAATGTTAAAAAAGCACTTCCGGCAGATAGTATGATGCCACGGGAAGCTCTGCAAATATTCATGAAATACAAAGACCAACTGATATGAAAAAAATACTGATTGCAACAGTTCCTGAGAAGGGACATGTAAACCCTCTTATTGGAACAGCACAAGAACTTGTAAAATTGGGTGCAGAGGTAGCATTCTTTGCACAACGAGATATTACACCACAACTAAACGCTGCCAAACTGTTTTGTAAGTGCTACACGCCCGGAAAGAACACCCCGGAATTTGTTCTTCCCGACGAGTTTATAACAAGCGGAGAGCTGTTTGCCCAGAAAGTAAAAGACAAAATGTGGTTGCGCCGATGGATAAAAACACTTCTCATAGATTGTGCCGAAGGACAAAAAGCTGGCATAGAGGCTGCCGTCAAGGATTTTGAACCCGACATAATGGTGTGCGACCCTCTTTCTTACGCAGCAGCCATCGTTGCCGAAGAAAGAAACTTGGTGTGGGCTGGCGTGAGCAACTCGCTCAACCCTGTAATACCCGACGATTGGAACTGTGATTTGCTCGAAACTCTGCGTGTTTACGATTCTGATCGCAAACGTCTGTTTGCCAAATCAAAACATGACATCAAATTCAAGAGTAGTGATGTCATCTCACCATACCTTAACATTGTTTTCACTTGCGAGGAGTATGCCCCACGAAACCTAAGCGGAAACAACTTCTCGGAATATGTAGGTGCACCTTTCAATATCACAGACTTTAAGCGAGGTGATGAAACGGACTTTCCATTCGACAAGCTCAATCCCGACAAACAAAAAGTCTACATGAGCCTTGGAAGCCAGCTTTATTACAATCCACAACTGTTCATTACTGCATACGAGGCCTTGAAGGACATGAACGTACAACTCATCTTTTCGGTAAACGAACTCTGCACAGATGAATTTAAAGCCATATTCCCAGCCGACAGCATTATCGAACATTATACTCCACAACTGCAACTGTTGCCACATATCGACATGATGATTAGTCACGGCGGAGCAAACTCCGTTATCGAAGCACAGACATTTGGCGTTCCGCTCGCTCTCTTGCCAATATGCAACGATCAGCATCTGCAAGCCATGTTTATGAAGAATGCCGGGGCTGGCATCGTTCTCGACCCAAACAAGCCTGATGCAACGGAATGGCGAAAGGCTTTCGAAACACTTTTAGACAAAAACTCTGCTTACTGCCAGAAAGCACGCACCATAAAAGACGCACTCTGCAGACTTGGTGGTCCACAAAAGGCAGCTAAGCTAATCTACAAACTCTAAAGACAAAACATGGAAACAAAAATTCTATACGTCTCACCACATCTTGACGATGTTCTGCTTAGTATGGCTCAGAACATAAAAAATGAAATAGCCAACAATGCCAACGTAACAATTGCTACTTTCTTTTCGGAAGGAAATACTGAGACAAGAAGCCTCTACGAAAGTCGACGCAAAGATGATGTATGCGCAATTTCAAAAATCGGAGCAAAAGCCCTACACATGGGTTTTACTGATTCATATTTTCGCGACAGTCGTTTCTACAACTATTCTTCCATTATGTTTCACAAAGAATGTACAGAAACACAATTATTTAATGACATACAGAAGAAACTGCGAGAACTGCTCATCTGCGGGAAATACGCAATCTGCTACATTCCTCTTGGCGTGGGCGGACATGTTGACCACAATATAATTTTCCATGCAGGGCGACAACTTGCCGAGGAGATGAACGACATAGACTTTCGCTTTTATGCCGACATGCCATACGCTCTTATAAGCGAGACTATCGACTTCCGCATAGCTGAAATGTTTGGCTACAAAAACCACGAATACACTTTCCGTCCTCTTCTCGACAACAATTTTCACTTTCTGAAAACCTATTGCAACGATGATGCCGACCGGGAACGAAGCAGTTGTCTGTTCAAAGCAGACTACAACACATACAAGTCATTACCCCTCACTCACGAAGGCGAATATTTTCCAGTAAAGATTGTCATCGAAAAAGATTTCGACAAAGCGGAGTTGATTGCAACATACAAAAGCGAACTGCCCGATTTGTTCGGCAACGAAACCAACCAGATAAATGCCGCCGAGCAATACTTTATGTTTCAGGCAAAAAATAACAGCAGCATACGCTATGTAAAAAACAACATGTCAGACTCAAAAGACTACTGTGCTCGCATTATTAAAAACGGCAAATACACTATAATGCAGACAGATACGATATGGTATGATGATACAACAAAGTCGCTATACAATCAAGTATACTTTTTATTCGAGAAACTACGAGTACTTGGCTGCATGTACAATCTGGCACCACAGGGATACCGATATTGCTTTCAGGCTGAAGACATTTTCGAAGCCGAAATATTCTACTCTGGTGATGACTCCGAAGGAGATTTTTTAAAACGATTCATTCCACGTCTGACATCGCCAGACTGCAAGATACGGCTTGCACCTTCTCCCGACGGTCGTCTAGGAATCCGTGCAAAGTTTCTTCTGAAAGCCATCGAAACTCCCGACGGGAAAAAATATCACATCAACGAACAAGGAACAATAGACTGCGAAAGTTTCGAGGTTCACGTAAGCGAGCATTGTAACCTAAAATGCAAGCAATGTTGCAACAGTTCCCCCTTCAACAAGCCGAGATTTCTCAGTCCCGAAGAAGTTCGCGATATGTTCACATTCGTAAAAGCAAACCTGAATCCTGATGTCATCAAGATATCTGGTGGCGAGCCTATGCTCAATCCTCATCTTGGCGAGATTATCAATATCATAAAGGATTTATTCCCAAAAACGCCACTGCGAATAACAAGCAACGGACTTCTCTTCAAACGCTTAAAGGAAGAAGATTTTTCGCGTCTTGACCAACTTTGGATTTCAAATTACAGCTCTATGCCAGTTCCGGATAGTACGATTGAAAAAATTCGCAATCTTGCCCAGAAATATGAAATAGTTTTGAATATAAAGGAAGTGCAAGAATTCAGCAACGTCATTTCAGAAGAGAAACTAACACAGACAAAAGCCGAGGACAGTTTCAGAAACTGCTGGATGCGCCATCGTTGCTTGATTATACGAAATAACCGTTTCTATCTTTGCACTCGTGCCGCATACATAGACAGTTTTTTAAAGACGCGACACAATCTTGATACCGACTATTCTGTCCGCGATGGAATACTTCTTAACGACCCGGATTTCAAGAATAAGGCATTGGAACTCTTAAACAGAAACAAGCCTATAAACACTTGTGTTTATTGTTTTGGAAATACCGGCAGTTCATTTCCGTCTACACAGATGAAAATGTGATTTTCTTTCCACGATAAGATTGCCTAAACATTCCATATTTGACTTAAAGAAAGACTCTATAATAACTTTTTCGCCCCCATAATCCCATACAAAAATACAATTCCCCCGCGCTTCACAGCGTGAGGGAATCTTCATCATTCAATCTTTACTAAAAAAACAATTTTAACGAGTGCAAATATAGCACTTTTTTTCGTAATTATCTCAATATTACCCACTTAATTATCTGCCACCCATACCACCGCTGCTGGCAGTATACGACGATAACGATACCGACGAGCCGCCGCTTACCGTTGCCCCAACGTAGCCCGCTCCGTCGAATATCTCCGTTCCGCCGCTAACGCTTACGCCGCTCTTCAGCGTAGGAGTTGAGGCACCCGACACCACAAGCGTTGTGCCGCCCCCCGACGGAGTCTTGAAGGCAAAAGTATCGCCGCCAACGGTAAGCGCGTACCACACATTCTTGTTCCACGACGAAGCCGAATAGCACGACTGCGAAAGACTTGCCCCTCTCTCCAGTCCGCCAATGGCAACTATCGTTCCGCCCGTAACATACAGTTTCTTCTGCTCCTCGCTGTTTGCATCTATTGCCACCTCGGGCGATGCTGCTCCTATGGCATACACAAGTCCACCCTTAATGTAGCAGTTGCCGTTGGCGTCAAGACCGTCGTTGCCCGTAGAGCAGGCATACAAATAGCCGCCGCTCACGGTAAGGTCGCCCGAAGCATTAACGGCATCGTCGGTAGCGTTTATCGTTACCTGTCCGCCCTTTATGTCTACCGTCTGCTTGCTCTCAATACCCTCGCCGCCTGCGCCCGAGGTGGTTATGCTTATCACGGCGGCATCGCTTACAACTATAGCCCCGTCAACCTTTATGCCCTTTGGCGACGACTTGTAGTCGCTCGTGTAACTGTCAAGTTGCCTTGATGTTGATATAACCGACAGCGTGCCGTTTGACGATGCCACCACGGCATTGCCCGATGTCCTTACCACAACCGTTCCGCCCGTAGCCGTAAGAGATCCGTCGCAGTTTATGCCCTTGCCGCCTGCGCCCGTGCTTGTAAGCCCAAGCGTTCCGCCGCTTATAATGGTGTTGCCGTCCGAACTAAGGCACGATGAGGCCTTTACCGACTTGTCGTCGGTGTCCCACACGCCGCCTCCGGTTGTCTTGACGGTCATCTCGCCGCCGCTTATCCTCAGGTCGCCGCCTGCCTTTATGCCCTTGGCAGCATCAGCCGAGACTGATATGTTCAGCGTTCCGCCGCTTATGTATATGTTACCGCTGTCCTCTTCCTCGTGGTCGGTAGTCTCGCCAGTCGAAGCCTCGCCGTCCAAGTCGCATTGTATGCCGTCGTCGCCCGTTCCGGCTATGCTCACCGCTCCGCTCTCCATAGCAAAGTATTCGGCACACGATATGCCGTCGCCCACGGCCGATGTTATGTTTATGGCAGCATTCTTCAGAGTCATGTACTCGCCGGTCTTTATGCCGTGCTTCACGTTGCCAGCCACATTAAGCGTGCCCTTCTGCGCAAACTCGGCGTGTCCCTTTATGTAAAGACAGGCTTTCTGCGAGCCGTCCTTTGCGTCGCAAAGCGTGTTTGTAGTGCCGGTAACCACCTTTACCTTTATGCGCTTGCCGTTTTGTATATGCACGGCCGCGCCGCTATATACGGGCGTTGTGTTGGTAAGCGTCACACCGTTAAACTCTACCGTTGCCTTGTACGAGCCTTCCATGTAGAACTCGCCGTCGGCCGACGTGCCGTCGAGGGTGTATGTAACCTCCGATTCCAGACTCTCGCTCTGTACTATCGACACGTGTGCCCCGCTCACCGTTGGCGTAAGGTATTGCGCCACGTTGCCTGCCACCCTTACCGTTGCCGATGTGCCGTTGTAGGTAACGCCTACCGCTCCGTCGGTAACGCTCGTGTTGTCTACCGTCATGCTGGTAATCTCGGCAAGGGCAAATGTCTTGCCCATAACGGTAAGCGTAGTTCCGCCCGAATATGTCATCTCGCCTGTCTGGTCTGCCGGAAACTGATATACTACGCTACCCACTCTCACGTTAAGCGTCTGGCCTGCGGCTGCTATCGTCAGCATCACAAGCGTTAATAGTGCATATACCCTCTTCATCTCACCACAATCTTATAGGTTTTCTGCTTTGTCTTTACAATGTACGCGCCCTTCTTCATCTGCTCTCTCGAAACAGTACGTCCCCGAAGGTCGTAAATCTCGGCAGCCTCGTCAAGGGTTGCGTCCGTAACCTCTTCTATGCCCGTAGTCTCATCGGCATTAGAGAAGTACATCTTGGTAAGGTTCGACAGGTTAAACGACTGCGAGCCAGCCGTAAGTGTTGTGCCGCTTATGCTCAGCGCAAGCGACTCTACCGCAACCGAAGCCCTCGCTCCGTCGGCAGTCTCGAAGGTAAGGTAGGCATAGCCGTCAGCACGGGCAACAAGTACTCCTACCGCCATCAATAATGTCAGCAAAACTTTTCTCATTGTAATTGATTTAAAAATTTCTATCATTCAATTCTTACATATATATTCTTATATCCGATTTCAACCAACCGGTTTTCAGAGGCCAAAATTAGAAAACATTCTTCATTCGCATAAACCCGTAAAGATTGAAATGTTTGACAAAAAGTCGGATAAAGCATAATAATTCAGTCAGAAGACAGTTATACAAACATCTATATTTCCACTTATGACTACATTCAAACATCCTCTTGCAAACATGGCTGAGCAGATTGAAAAGGTTGGACTGGCGGTGCTCGAGAACGTAACGGACATGCCGGTATATGGCGAGCCTTACATCTCGCCCTACCTCGTCATAGCCCTTAACCACAGCGGATGGCTGCGGGCAGAATACGACATGCACCCGGTTGAGTTCCGCAGGCACGAAACGGCAATAATCTTTCCCAACCACATATTGTATGCCCACGAGGTGAGCCCCGACTACAGGGCTACGCTCCTCGTCATCTCGGCAAGGTTCTTGGAGTACATAAAGCAGATGCATCCGGCGCATTATCACGTTGAATACCATTACAACACATCTTTCAAACTTAACGGCTTCCAGTTCGATACCATATACACCTGCTTCAGGCTGCTAAACAGCATAAGCCTACTGAAGCACCCAAAGCGCGACGAACTTATGGCGGAGCAAATGGACATTCTGGCCGACATGACCGAGACTTTCATACGCGAGAACGGCGCGATGACGCTGCAAGACGAGCAGCCCGTACAGCAACTGCTCTCGCGCTTTCACAGAGCCATAGCCATACATTATCGCGAAAGTCGCGAGGTTCGCTTCTATGCCAAGCAACTATGTCTGTCGCCCAAATACTTTGGCAGGGTTATACGGCAAGCCACAGGCATAGGCGCAGGCGAATGGATTGCACGCTATGTAATAATACAAAGCAAATATCTGCTTAGGCAGCACCCCGAAATGACAATACAGCAGATAAGCGACGAACTCGGCTTCTCCGACCAAACCGCCTTCACCCGCTACTTCAGAACATACACCCAAATAACTCCAAAAGAATACCGGGAAAGAGAATGACCTTCTTTAAGAATTCACAATTCATAATTCACAATTCACAATTATCAATTTCCCCCACACATTATCAATTATGAATTTTGAATTTTGAATTATGAATTGAACAGAGTTACAGTTACAGTTGTTACAGTTAATTTTCTAAGTGGTAGTTTATGAATTAATGAAGCCAACCGCCAATTTTGAATTTTGAATTTTGAATTCTGAATTATGAATTGAACAGAGTTACAGTTACAGTTGTTACAGTTATTTTTCGAATGGTAGTTTATGAATTAATGAAGCCAACCGCCAATTCTGAATTATGAATTTTGAATTTTGAATTATGAATTCAAAAGAATTTACTACCTTTGTCCCCGAAGTGTAATTTTACAAATACCAATATCCTAATTTATCTTAATTGTATGAAAGGCAAGACATTATTATTACTTGGCGGCATCACGCTTCTCGCCGCATGTAGCAGCCAGCAGGCCACCAACTTCAACGCGCCCGAGGCTACGCTCACAACCATCGGCAACCCCTACATCCCGTTGTGGGACCACATTCCAGACGGCGAACCCTACGTCTTCGACGACCCCGACAACCCCGGCAAAAAGCGCGTGTATGTATATGGCTCGCACGACATCGAAGTAAAAAACTACTGCGGACGCGACCAAGTGGTATGGTCGGCAGACGTCAACGACCTCAATCATTGGCGGATGGACGGCGTAATACTAAAGGTAGACAAAAACGGCAAGGGCGAACCGCAGAAGGAAGCCGACGTCCTCTTTGCGCCCGACGTTACAATGGTGGAGAAGGACGGCAAAAAGACATACTATCTCTACCCCAACAACCAAGTGGGCGGCAGAAACGGAATGGTAGCCAAGAGCAACCGCCCCGACGGTCCGTTCGAGGTTATCAACTGGGACAAAGCCAACCCCGATACCACCAACGGCGTGTTGAAATTCGACCCGGCGGTATTCGTCGACGACGACGGCAAGGTGTATGGCTATTGGGGATTCGGCACATCGCACGTTGCCGAACTCGACCCCGAAACGATGGCAACAGTCAAGAAAGGAACAAAAGTAACCGTAAGAATGATTGGCGGTTTTGAAGACAAGGACGACAACGATTTCCGTTTCTTTGAAGCCTCATCCATCCGCAAAATAAAAGACAAATACGTGTTCATTTACAGCCGTTTCACCAAGGACGGCGAATTTGGGCTGCCCACTTCCAACTACACACTCGCCTACGCATACAGCGACACCCCAACAGGCCCGTGGACATACGGCGGCACTATCATCGACGGCCGCGCCCGCGAGAAAGACCCCGACGGCAAAGTGTTCGCTTCGGCCAACGTAAGCGGCAACACCCACGGCTCTATCTGCGAAATCAACGGCAAATGGTGGGTATTTTACCACCGTCAGAATGGCCTGAACGAATTTTCACGTCAGGCTATGGTTGCCCCTATCAGCGTAACCGTAGAGGAAGGCAAAGGCGGCAAGGTTACAATCTCCGAAGGCGAGTACACGTCAGAAGGTTTCAGCACCGAAGGCCTCAACCCGCTCGACATACACCCTGCCGGCATCTGCTGTTGGTACACCGGACCAAAGCCCGCCGTACATGAATGGCCCAACAACACCTTCTACGGCTCATACGTAGCCGCAGCATACGGCACCACGCCCGAGTCAAACCTAAAAGAGCCTTACGCCCTCAAAAACAACATCAACCCCGTTGTAAACAATACCGACGGCTCTATCGTTGGTTACAAGTATTTCAATTTCAACGGGCTCAACGGCAAGCAAGATGTCTACCTCCTCCTCGGTATGATTCCGCAAGGCATTGAAGGACAGATTGATGTCTATATCGACCGTCCGTGGACACAGCAATGCGGCAAGTGCGTCGGCTCGCTGAAGATAACCCCCGATATGCCGCAGACCTCCGCCGAGCAGCCCGTCAAACTCGACAGCGTAAGCAATCTTACCGGCAAGCACGCCGTCTACCTGTTGTTCTCTTCGGCAACCAAAGAAAAATCCATCTGCACGTTAGAGACCATCAGGTTCGCAACAAAATAACCTCTTCGTTATTAACCCCATAAGACAATCCCCGCTTCTTAAATATAAAAGAAACGGGGATTATTTTGCTATCCGCCCTTTCGTTATAATACGCAAGTTCGGCATAAAAAACAAGTCCCCCTCCCCGTATCAACCTAAAAGCCCCCTCGAAAGCGTTTCATCATAACGCACCCCCAAACAGCCTTCGGAAAAAGAGCATATCGCCATCAGCCCCCCCAAAAAAAACGAGCCCCCAAAAATGCCGCGCCACGATATAACAGAAAAGCAAAAAAAGAAGCACAATTAAAGAAAGCAAGAAACCACTCCTAAAAACAATATTTTCTCAAAAAAACTTTTGCAATAACAAAAAAAATACTTCCTTTGTATCCAATAATGAAAAAACAAATATCAATCAATTATGAACTCAGCCCCTTCAACAACTTTCACCCAAAGCCAATCTTCAATTAACAATACATTTTCAATTGACAATTCTGAATTGTGAATTATGAATTGTGAATTATGAATTTTGAATTATGAATTATGAATTCAAAACATTGTCAATTCTTCTTCTTTTCGGTTGCCAGCACGAAAGCCAGCCAGCATACACACTCGTGCAGCAAGACTCCGCCACCTGCATATACCACAGCCCCACGGCAGAGGGCACAATAAGACTCGTAGCCACATCCCCCTCGACCAGCCGCATTGAGCATGTAAGAGGCAACAGCATCGTAAGTTCGTGGACGTTAAACTACCCCGTCTACCGCTTCACCTGCGGCGACGTTACGGGCGACAGCATCCCCGAGATTATCGTCGGACCGGTAAAGGCAACAAGATACCGCCGCGAGAAAGACAAACGCCTGTTCATCTTCCATCTCTACAAAGGCACGCACATACGTCCGCTATGGCTCGGCTCAAGGGTCGGATGCCCACTCATCGACTTCAAGGTCGAGACCGACACCATGCCCAACATGATACACACGTGGGAACGCAAGAATAACGGCGACACCATCGAGGTGCTCTACCGGCAATACGGATTCGGACTGAAGTTCGTACGATATATAACAAACAAAGAAAACAAACAATAAGTCATAATTATGAAGAAAATACTTCTTTTAGCTACAACAGCCTTGCTTATCGCATCTTGCTCAAGCACAAGCAAGAAGCAAGACATTGCCGACGACACCATCGGCACTATAAACGTAGATTACAACCCTCATTCGTTCCTCGTTACCGACAGTCTCCTGCCCGACAAGATCGACCTTGATATGGACATCAGCGACATGACGATGATGGAACTCAGAATACTGCGCCACTATCCGTATGCACTCAGAGGCGTATGGTTCATGGAAGACGACATCAACCAATTCTTCTACAACAAGACCAACTGGTACCACGATCGCTGCTACGACTATCTCGAACACAACAACTACGAGGCACTTGTCAACTTCGACAAGGCTGGCATTTCCGAAGAGGAGAAGGCGTTCGTCAGACGCATAGACGCACGTATAGCCGAACTCAAGAAACATCAGATGACCGACGTTGACGGCCTGAAACTGGCAAACCCGGCCATGACGGTTAACATGTTCCAGATTGAGGAGGTGAACAAGCCCTTCCTGAACCATCTGGCACACCATAACTTCTGCATCATACCATCAAAGAACGAACAACTCTTCAACATCTACGAGCAGAACGAATACAGAGGAATGCCAAACTACATCACCACCGACGTGTTCCTTCAGGCCTACCACATGTACTTCTCGTATGTGCTTAAATCGTTAGAGAAAAACTCGTTCATCCCCCGCATAAAGGCACTTAACGAAGCCATGTACCACAAGGCAATGGGCATAGCCAACAGCACAGGCAATGCCGAAGTAAAAGACCTTGCCGAGTTTAACGCCGCATACTTCGCGGTAGCCAACAGACTGCTCACAGGCGAACGGCTCGACATTCCCGAGGCATACGCCTCAAAAGCCGAACAGGAGGTAGCCAACATACTCAACGAGAAGGAGGCCATGTCTGCCATGATGCAGAAGGACATCAATTTCCCTTACGACCTCTTCAAGCCTCGCGGACACTATACACGCAACGAAGTCTCTAAACACTATTTCAGAAGCATGATGTGGCTACAGACATTCTCATTCTGCAGCGAGCAGAAGGAGACGGTAAAGCAGGCTGCCATGATGGCATATCTGCTTAACCACATAGACCGCAACGTGGCAAAAGAGGGACTGGGCGTTTACAAGACTCTCGACTTCCTGATGGGCGAACCCGACAACGTGGCTGTTATCGATGTTGCCGACTATCTCGCCTCAAAGAATATCTCATCGCCCGACAAGGTTACCGATGCCGCAACCCTAAAGGACATCAACGCACGCCTGTCTACGCTCTTCAAGACACGCAACCGCATCACTTCAAAGATTGCCGAGGAGGGCTGCGAGAACAAGGTCAATTTCATGCCGCAACGATACACCCCCGACGGATATGTGCTTAGCCGCATGTTCGACGAAAAGGCCAACTCCAACCTGCCTTTCCCTCGCGGCCTGCACGTGTTCTCGGCCTTCGGCATAGATGCCGCCGACAAGATAAACGACGAGTACTACCAAGACGACGAGAAATGGAAGGGATACACCAACGAGATGACTAAGATGAAGGCAAAGATGGCTACGTTTGCCGACTGGGACAAGTCTATGTACAACAAGTGGATGGAATGTCTCGTGCAACTTCAGAAGCCAAACAAAGACTATCCCGACTATATGAAGACAACATCGTGGATGCGCAAGAACCTTAACACAGGGCTGGCATCATGGGCAGAACTGAAGCACGATGCCATTCTCTACGCCGAGCAGCCTATCTGCGCAGAATGTGGCGACGGATGCGAGTTCCCCGAGCCTATACGCGTGGGATACATTGAACCAAACCTCGACTTCTGGCTGAAGATGAAAGAGATGCTCAGCCTTACATCATCGCTACTCACAAAGAACGGTCTCATGAGCGAGGACTTGAAAAGCCGTACCTCGTCCCTTGACGACTATATGGACTTCTGCATAAAAATAACAAAGAAAGAACTGGCTGGCAAGACGCTAAACGAAGACGAATACAACACCATAAAATTTATGGGCAGTTCGCTCGAATGGTTCACCCTGAGCGTAATCGACCCCTATTCGAACCTTGGCAGTTGGGACGAGGTGAAGGGAGCAGACCGCTCCGTGGCTCTCGTGGCCGACGTGTTTACGCGCAACGTGCTTGGCTGCAACAAATGCGGAATACTTTCCGAGGCTACAGGCAACGCCGACATAATATATGTAAACGTGGTTATCAACGGCAAGATATACCTAACCAGAGGCGCAACCTTCAGTTACTACGAATTCGTCAATCCACTCAACAAACGCTATACCGACGAGGAATGGCAGCAACGCCTTGAGAAAGACGATACTCCGGCACGTCCTGTATGGATGCAGCCCCTCATCATCAACAAAAAAATAAAGGAAAACGAAGAAACATTCTACAGTTCCGGCTGCTAACAAATAAAAACAATTGACAGTTGACAATTATGAATTCAAAAACATTGTCAACTGTCAACTGTCAATTGTCAATTAAAAAAAACGTTACAGTTACAGTTGTTACAGTTATTTTTCGAATGGTAGTTTATGAATAATGAAAGCCAACCGCCAATTATGAATTTTGAATTATGAATTATGAATTCAAAACATTGCCAACCACCAATTATGAATTGTGAATTATGAATTATGAATTTGCCCCTTTTCAATTTTCAATTTTCAACTTTCAATTAAAAAAGTGTTTCCCCCTTTTACTCCTCACCCTCTTGTCCTGTTCGCCTCCGGCAGCCGACAACTCATCGCTAACCATAATGTTTACCGGCGACGTGCTGCTCGACCGCGGAGTACGCCACATGGCTGAGCACAAAGGCATAGACTACATCTTCGACGATGTTACGCCCCTTTTCCGCCAAGCCGATGCCGTTGTGGCAAACCTCGAATGTCCCCTAACCGATACCGTCTCGCCCGTAAACAAAAAGTACATCTTCAGGGCCGACGCACGATGGGCTAAAGACCTTCGGAAGGCAGGAATAACACACGCAGCCATGGCAAACAACCACACCAACGACCAAGGCAGACGCGGACTTCAGGCCACGGCACAGCACCTTACCGAAGCCGGCATAGAGCCGCTGGGCTACGGCAACAACCTCGGACAGCAGATGACACCTGCTGAAATAGAAAAAGACGGCATAAAGGTGGCAATATTCAACGCCACAACACTCATAATCGAAAACTGGTGCAGAATTGACAACAAGCCGGGCATAGCCCAGCCTACCGAAGACGAGTTGCTCGAGGCCATAAAAGACTACAAACGCCATCATTCCAACACACACATAGTGGTGGTGCTGCATTGGGGTGTTGAGTTCCAGCCATACCCAAGCATTCGCCAGAGGGCTCTTGCCCGCAAACTCTCCGAGGCTGGCGTGGCTGCCGTTGTGGGACATCATCCGCATGTGCTGCAACCTATCGACACCATCGGACGGATGCCCGTATATTACAGCATCGGCAACTTCGTCTTCGACCAAAAGAACCCAAAGTCGAAAGAGTCGATGATTGCAGCCCTCACCTTCAACAGCGACGGCACCCTAAAAGCCGACTCAATAAGCATAACAATCACCCAAGGCAAACCCCTGCTAAAAAACAAACATAAGACATTATAACCATGGCTTGGCACGAGATACTAAAATACAGTCCGAAGAACTACAAAAACAGAATATATACTGCTGATGAATGGACAAGCAGATGTGAAGTCGGAAAATATTTCAACGGCAAACAATTCACAATTGAGGAATATTTAAGGGTTGAACAACAACATATAAACGTAATTCTTTCAATTATGAAGGCGGTACAAAGCAAGTTTGTCGTAATACGATACTTGGAGGCAGACAAGGCCGATATTATCGAGAGTATTCAAGACTCAAAATTCCACGATATTGATTCTCCCTTATTACAGTCAATACCTCTTTTGGAAGTAAAAAAGAGAATACACCCAAATGAGATTCCAGATATCGTCCGCTTGGCTTTAAGAGAATACATCTATGTAGAATTAGGTGACAAAGAGCACAAATTCAAAATTCAATTTGGGTACGATTACTATCTTTATGTTGCATGCACTCTTCCAAAAGAAGAACTCCAAAATATCGTTGCAAAAGAAGGATTGTTTTTAGACCCAAGATAACCATAAAGCAAACGCGCCCTTCAGAATTAAACTTCACAGCGCAGAGATGCCCTACATCAGAACGCCTTGCAATATAAGCCCTAATCAACGCAAGAAGGGGCACCCGCCCCTCTCCCATTCTGAATTTTGAATTATGAATTATGAATTCAAAAAAATTCAATTTTCAACTTTCAACTCAAAAACCGTTACAGTTACAGTTGTTACAGTTATTTTCCGAAGGGTAGTTTATGAATAATGAAAACCAACCGCCAATTATGAATTGTGAATTATGAATTATGAATTGAATTGCGTTACAGTTACAGTTGTTACAGTTATTTTTCGAAGGGTAGTTTATGAATAATGAAAACCAACCGCCAATTATGAATTGTGAATTATGAATTTTGAATTCAAAACATTGTCAATTATGAATTATGAATTATGAATTCAGTTTTTTCAACTTTCAAATCACAAACAGCACAAGCATGGCATAATAAACCCAGTCTTCGTAGCGCATTAAAAAGTTGCACAAAGGCATAAGCAACTCACATTGAGTATATAGGCTACAGGCTATCAACTCTGAAAAGATGAAGGCCGTAATAAAGTACGAGACGGTTCGCGAGAGCAGACTTCCTGCGCCCTCAATCCAATCTACATGATTGCGATATGCACCCGACGATATTCCGTATGTCGTGCCCAGCAACGCTATGCCAAGAATAACGAACATAAACAATCCGTCGACAAACGGACTGCCCTCAACCGTTCCCCTGACGCTCAGCATGATAGAGTGCGGAACAGCCAGACTCACAAGCAGAAATACCACATATACAGCCAATACCGAGAAAGCCAGTCCCAAAGCGCGGCGTTGCTTCAACGTTACCGACTTGCGATGAAAAAGACGGTAGAGCATAGTAATAAGCCGCGACCGCCACAACAGTCCAAGACTGATGAGCAGCAGCAGCACCTTTGCCATAGGCGCATCGGTAAAGTTCCTAACGCCGTTGCGCAGACTCCACCTCACGCCCTCGGCACTCAGCAGACTACGAACCGAGGGGTCGTAAAAACTACTGAACCACGAGTAGACATATACCAATGCCAAAAGGACAAGCAGCACCACAGGCAGCAGCAGGATGTACCGCCTTATGTATACGAGCAGCCATTTCTTGAAACTGCGCTCGCCCGAAATCCATTGCTGGTATGCCAACCGCTTGTCACTCATCGTCAGGCTCAAGATTGTCTATGTTCAAAATACCGAGTTCCAACGCCTTAACAACCAGACGGGTGGCATTTACACCGGTACGCTCGCCCTGGCCGAAGAGGCGCGCAACAAGGTCGTTCTGACGCTTCTCGAGCGACTTGACGCCAAACGGCATTCCCTTCAGATTAGTTATCATCTCCTTTGTGTAGCCCAGAGCCAGATGGCGCAGAAAACGCTCGTCATACTCGTCTATGTCGTAGTTTATCACGCTCTCCTGCTTACGTTGCTCGGCTATAACGCTACGCTTGAACCGTGCCACAATCTTCTCGAGGATAGGCTGGTTAAAGACCATCTTCTTGCCGTCCATAACGCTCTGCACATCGTCGCGCGTAAGCAGTTCGCCGCTCTTCAGAATTATGCCGTCGGCACCGGCGTTAAGCACGTCAACCCACAACTTCTCGTTAAGCACCTCGCCCGTAAATATCAATATGTGCATAAGCGGATACTTGGCGCGCGCGTTGGCACAAATATCCACGCCCACGGTTGTTGAGCCTCCCAAGCCCAAATCGAGCAGCAGAAGGTCGGGATTATGCTCCTGAAGCAGAGGCCACACCTCCTTCTCGGTCATGGCGGCACCCATCACCTGCGCCTCGGGAATGTCGTTGCGGAAAATCTCTTCTGTTCCCTTCAACTCAAGTTTTACGTCCTCAACTATTACAACTTTGAATTTGTCCATATCTCTATATAATTTTAAGAACGAGCCTCGGGCAGCACAAACGACACCGTAAAACCACCGCCGGCACATGGCTCGGCATCGATACGGCATCCTCTTATGCCCGTGTACTCATCATGATCACGTATTATTTGTTTGCAAAGTAAATATTCTAAATTTATTTTCTCGCCATTCATCGACGGATAAAACATCTCGTTAAGATATTTCTCGTCAAAACGGCGGCGCTTGTCGGTAAAGCCGAAGCGCACAAAGCCCGTTCCTGTCTTCTGGGCCGTTAGTTCAACCTCTCCGTCGCGCCCAAAGGCGAAGGCTTCTTGCAGAAGGTTCTCAACAAGATAGGCTATCAGATGCTTGTCGGTAATTATCGAGGCATCCGTAGGCTCTGCCATACTTAGGGTAAGACTACATTCGGCCTTCTTCTGCATACGCGCAAACGACTTTCGGGCAGACGCAAACACGTCGGCAACGCTTACCGTGGTGCGCTTAAAGAGTACCTGCTCAAGTTGTCGCGAAGCACATTGGCACAATATGCCGAACACCTCTTTGTAGTATTGTATTATCTCCTTTATTTCAGATGCTTCCGCTCCGTTTTCAGCCATTATGCGTATGCGGCTCGGATAGTACATCGTCTCGTGCTTTATAGCGCTAAGGCAGTTGTCCATAACCATGTTCTGTATGTGGAGCATGTTCTCCTCGTGCTGCGCACGCCGTTTCTCGTCCTCGAGCATCTCAAGGTCGCGGAACCGCTGGCTTATACGGATTACCGACTGCGCCAAAATAGTTGACATGAAGTTTACAAGCAGGCTCACAAGGAACTCGTCGCCCTTGCCCGGATGCTTCGTTGAGTATATTATCGAGAAGATGCCCACGCACTTTGTATTGTCTTGCGGCACGAAGAGCGGAAAGCACCTCAGATATCCGCTTTGCGACACAACCACCTCGCGCGTGTCGTAGGCACGCCTCATCAACTCCTTCATCAACTCACTCTCTACCACCTCTTGCGTTATCGAATAGTATAGCATGTTGGTCTCGGAGTCGGCAATGGCAAGTCCGAAGCCGTGTATTGGCAGAAGGTCGTTCAGTTCGTATGTTATCGAGTCTACCACGTTCTTGGCAACCTGCTCATAGTCGGCATCCTGCACGTTGGCATGCTGCACCAGCGTCTTCATAACCGTGTTGTTGATGCTCAGAAGTTGGCGCAGGTTGAGCGTGTATATAACCTTGTGGCGGAAGTACAGCAGATAATAACTGAACAGGGCCACCATAACGGCTATGAACACAAGCCACATGGCTATGGTGGTGTTGGTGTTCTTGTTCTGCGCCTTGCGGCAATACTCGGCAAGATTGGTATCTTGTCCAAGCATCTTGTACATTTTCGTATATGCCTGATTGTTTGCGTTGTAGCAGTTCCATTCCTTCAGAACGAGAGCCGCGATTGCCGTCTCGTTCCGCACGTCGAGGATAACGTGATAGTCGGTATCGAATCCCTCGTTCCACCATTTAATCTCGGCTCTGTCGGCATTACCGTCAACGCTCATCGTGTCGGCTGAGTTCTTGTGGTACTTGCGGTAGTATTTGTTCAGCTCGCGCATGGCAAGCGACGAGTAGTAGATGGCATCGGTATGAAGTCCCTTCACGTTGCAGAAGTAAACCGTATCGGCGTATGCCGAAGCCTTGCGCAGAAGCGAGTCCTTTGCCTTCCAAACCGAGTCGTTGCTCACCTTGGCAAACGATGGCGCACTCAATATCATCACCACAGCAAACATAAGGGCTTTCTTCACGCCCTTTGGCAGGCGGAAGAAGAAGCGGCTGCCCTTGCCGAGCGTACTCTCAACACCAAACTGGCATACGGCAAACAACGGGTTTGTCTTCTTGTACTTCTCTATAATTCCGCGACAGTTCATCAAGCCGAAGCCGTGGCCTTTGTTCTTGCTCAGTTCGGTATTGTCGGCATCCTTGCGTATTCCAATCGTGCTCGAATCGTATACTTTCTCTTCGATAATCTTGCGGCAGTCATCCTCGCTTATTCCTATGCCCGAATCCTTAACCGACACCTCAACGTAGTCGTCGGCTTCCTCGGCATAGACCTCTATGTGGCCTCCTGCCGGAGTGTACTTTCGGGCATTCTCGGCAAGAGTGTTTATCATGAAGAGCGTGAGAGCCTTGTCGGCCTTCACTATGGCTGGAGTCATGCTTACCGTAAGGGTGATGTCCTTCTGGGCGTAGTTTGTCCGCGCCTTAGACAGGATGCTGAAAAGCGGCTGAAGGGCGAAACTGTCGATATTAAGGCTCACCTCGCCTTTACGCAACTGAACCCACGAAGCCATGATGTCGTTATACTCGTTTATCTTGTCAATAAGTTCTATAATATACTGATAGCGAGTTCTTTTTACATCGTCCGACTCGTTTCTCTGGAGTTTGTTCACCTCGTTTATTGCGCGGTCAAGATAAGGCGTTATGCCGTTTACCATGCTCATGCACGCGCGCTTGTCAAGATTCTGACGCTTGTTGGCGGCTATGTGCTGCTCGTGAATGTACTTCTCGGCCTCGGTCTTGCGCTGGTTGTTGCTTATGGCAAGCACGTCGGCTCCGCTTTGCAGCACCCATCTGAAGTACTTCTCTATCACGCGCAGGAGTGATTTCTTGTCCGAACTCACGCGTACCGAGCCCACGAGTCGCATATTCAGTTCGCTCCATCTTGGCATGGCGTCGTCGTCCTCATCGTCTATGCCCGGCACATCGAGCACGAATCCGAAGCCGAATATCTTGCGGAAATCACTCTGAACGGCTTCCGTAACAGTATCGAGGAGTTCCCTGCCCGACGATACATCGTCCGATACATTTACGGCTATCTTGTGGCACAGTTCGAGCGTAAGGCGTAGGTTCTCAACCCTTCGTTCGTTCCTCTTCTTCCATTTCTCGTTGGCAACAAGGCATATCAGCACGATAACGACCACCAATACTATTGCCGAAATGAATATCATCGTAACCCTTTGGTTTGCCTCGTTCAGTTCGTCGTAGCGGCTCTCCCACTCCTTGTCCTGCCTTATCACGTCAAGGATGTCGAGATAGGCGTTACGGTTGTAGTAACTCTCCTTTGTCAGTCCCATGGCGGCATAACTCATGCTTGCCTGCTCGCGAATCTGCGCCAGCACCTCGGGAACGGTATGCACATCGGGATTGTCGAGCCATATCTTCTCGGTAGAAACGGAGTCTTGCTCGCTATACAGATGCAGAAGATGCTGCGAGTCTGCCGGATAATACTTCAGATGATGGCGGTTTATGGCCTGAAGCGCGCTATCGCAAAGGGCTATTGATTGCGTGTAGTCTTCCTGCTCGAACGCAATACGGGCGTTTATCAGTCTGTCGAGAATCTCGTGATAGTATATCGTATCGTGCGTAGCCACATCGCCCAACTTGAAGTTTGGCGAAATCAGGCGCGCCTCTCTCTGCGAGAGTGTGTCTTGATACTGGTTGTGGAAATAGTTGCTCGAAACGTAGTGGTAGATGTCTTTCGAGATGTAGAATCGGCGTTTCTCCTCGTCTGTAAGTCCGTCCATCTCCTCTTCAATCCTGCGTATGTGGCTTTCTGCCTTGTTTCGGGCATCAAAGAACTCGCGGTTCTGCGACGTGCGCTCGTAAACGGCCATCAGTCCCACCTCGCACCCGAAGCGCAGAAGTTCGTTGTCGGTAATCCGCATAGCCTTCTCGTGCAAGGCTCGCGCGTTGTCAAAATCCATTCTCCTGAAACATTGCTGCGCCTTAAGGTTGAGCGCAAGAGCCTCATCGTCTTTGCTCTGACGGCACGACGACAGCAAGCCGCTCATCACGACCATCAGCATAACGATATATGAATTTCTTTTCAACATTGCACAAAAATACACCAAAATATCCTAAAAACAAAAAAAACGCCGTGGAAAGAGAACCACAGCGTTTCAATATCCTGATGCAAAAATAAATTACTTGCTTGCACGAGCCTCCTCGCAGTAGCCGAGAGCCTCCTTACACTTGTCTGTAATGTACTTCCAGTCGCCGGCAGCAACCTTGTCCTTAGGGAAGAGCTTAGAACCCATACCTACACAGAATACGCCTGCCTTGAACCAGTTTGTAAGGTTCTCCTTCTCTGGAGCAACACCACCGGTAACCATAATCTTTGACCATGGCATTGGAGCCATAAGACCCTTAATCAAGTTAGGACCTACAACATCACCAGGGAATACCTTAGTAAAGTCGCAGCCAACCTCCTGAGCCTTACCAATCTCTGATGGAGTAAGACAGCCCGGACAGTAAGTTACGCAACGGCGGTTACATACAACTGCGATGTCTGGGTTGAACAACGGGCCAACAACGAAGTTAGCACCCAACTGAAGGTAAAGAGCAGCTGTAGGGGCATCAACAACAGAACCGATACCGAGAGCCAACTCTGGGCACTCCTTTGCAGCCCACTTTGAAAGCTCGCCGAATACCTCGTGAGCAAAGTCGCCACGGTTAGTGAACTCGAATGCGCGAACGCCACCCTCGTAGCAAGCCTTAATCACATTCTTACAAACCTCAACATCCTTGTTGTAGAAAACAGGAACCATTGGAGCAGCGGCAATCTTTGCCATTACTGCAAACTTATCGAATTTTGCCATTTTATTCTTTTTGTTTTTTATTATTCAATACAAAAGAATTAAGAACCGATGTTTTCCAACCAGTTCTTAATTCCTCTATTTTATTCTTATATTATCTCTGGATACGACCGTTAGCAGAACCGCCTGCAAGGTTCTCAACCTCCTCAGCAGAAACCATGTTGAAGTCGCCGTTGATAGTGTGCTTCAAAGCAGAAGCAGCAACAGCAAACTCAAGAGCGTCGCCCTGATTGTCCTTAGTAAGCAAGCCGTGGATAAGACCGCCTGAGAAAGAGTCGCCGCCACCTACGCGGTCGATGATAGGCATGATGTCGTAACGCTTAGAAACGTAGAACTCCTTGCCGTTGTAAATCATAGCCTTCCAGCCGTTGTGTGTAGCAGAAAGAGACTCACGGAGAGTAGAAACAACATACTTGAAGCCGAATGTCTCCATCATGCCCTTGAAGATGCCTTCGTAGCCCTTAGCGTCTGTGTTACCGCCCTCAACGTCAGCATCTGGCTTGAAGCCAAGGCAAAGCTCTGCATCCTCCTCGTTACCGATGCAAACGTCAACATACTGCATCAAAGGCTTCATGATGCTCTGAGCCTTCTCTGAAGTCCAAAGTTTCTTACGGAAGTTAAGGTCAACAGAAACTGTCACGCCGTTGCGCTTTGCAGCCTCGCAAGCAAGTTTAGTAAGTTCTGCAGCCTTGTCTGAAATAGCAGGAGTGATACCTGACCAGTGGAACCAGTCTGCACCCTTCATGATAGCATCAAAATCGAAGTCTGATGGATCAGCCTCAGCGATTGAAGAGCCTGCACGGTCGTAAATAACCTTTGAAGGACGCATAGAAGCACCAGTCTCGGCATAGTAGATACCAACACGGTTACCGCCACGAGCAATAAACTCTGTGTTTACGCCAAACTTACGCAATGCGTTTACAGCGCTCTGACCAATCTCGTGCTTTGGAAGCTTTGATACAAAATAAGCGTCGTGACCGTAGTTTGCGCATGATACTGCAACGTTAGCCTCGCCGCCACCATAAATAACCTCGAACTTCTCAGCCTGAACAAAACGTCTGTTGGCCTCTGGTGACAATCTAAGCATGATCTCACCTAATGTAACTACTTTACCCATAAGTGTGTTAAAAAATATGTTTTAAAAATGTTAATTCAAAAATCCTATTTTAAATAATGTAACGCCTTAGTGTGTACGAGCACAAATATACGGCTTTTTTCGGTAACGCAAAAGTTTTTCGAAAAAAAATTACATTCAGCCACATTTTTTGCCTAAAAAATTGCATCAAATAAATTAATATATGTATATTCGTGGGCGATAACAACAAACAAGATATTTTCACACCTTATTTATATATTTTTTTAATACCAATTACCTATGGAGCAACAGATTCCTGATAGAATTAGAATCAAGGATATCGCGATCATGGCAGGCGTATCTGTCGGCACAGTCGACCGTGTCCTGCACAACCGTCCGGGCGTGTCTCTGGCGAGTGCAGAGAAAGTGCGCAAAATTCTGAAAGAAATGAATTATCAGCCAAACATGTATGCAAGTGCATTGGCAAGCAACAAGAAATACCACTTCGTTTGCCTGCTGCCAAAGCACAACGAAGGCGAATACTGGTCTGACGTAGAGGCTGGAGCGCTGCAATGCATGAACGAGATGCACGATTTTCACATAACACTTAGCATGGTATATTACGACCAGTACGACATAGACTCTTTCGTAAAGTCGATAAAACTCGTTATGGACAAAGAACCCGACGGCGTAATCCTATCGCCTGTCGAGGAGGACAACACTAAGAAACTCACCGACATGCTTCAGGAAAAGGAAATCCCGTACGTGTTCATAGACTCTAACATCGACAACCTCGAGCCTATCGCCTTCTTCGGACAGAACTCAAGCCGAAGCGGAGCACTTGCAGCCAAGATGCTGCTCATGATTGAGCCCGGCATCAAGGAAGTGGTCATATTCAGACAAATATACATCGGGCGCATCGGAACAAACCAGCAGAACAACAGAGAACTGGGATTCGAGGAATACATGCGCAAGAACCATCCAGACTGTGAACTTTCAACTATAGACCTGGCCATGAACAACAAGGAGCACGACATGGAAGTGATGCGAAAGTACTTCGAACGTCACGAAAATGTCACCATAGGCCTTACTTTCAACTCTAAAGCATATCTTATCAGCGAATACCTGCAGGAACTGGACAAGAACGATTTCCGCCTCATCGGATACGACCTTCTGGAACAGAACGTCGAATTCCTGAAAAACGGAAACAACATCCAGTTCCTCATCGCGCAGCAACCTCACCAGCAGGGATACAGAGCCGTAACAAGCCTCTGCGACCATCTTATTTTCCATAAGGAGGTGGAGCAGATTAATTACATGCCTATTGACTTGCTGTGCGCCGAAAACATCGACTACTACACGTCTTTGAATAAATAAAATAAACATACAATTACACATCTTATGGAGAATAAGTTTCTAAAAATCAACCCTGCCGACAACGTGGTGGTTGCCATTCAGCCAATAAGCGCTGGCGAGACTATAGCTATTGATGGCAAAGAGATAAAGGTGAATCAGGATACACCTGCCGGTCATAAAATCCTTCTCGAGGATATCAACGAGGGCGTAGACGTTATAAAGTACGGCTACCCTATCGGCCATGCAAAACAGAACCTTAAGCAAGGCGACTGGGTAAACGAGAACAACCTGAAGACTAATCTTGCAGGATTGCTCGACTATACCTACAACCCTGTCAAGTGCGACCTCGACATTGCCAACCGCAACCTCACCTTCAAGGGCTATCGCAGAAAGAACGGCGACGTTGGTATCCGCAACGAGGTATGGATTATTCCAACCGTAGGATGTGTCAACGGTATAGTAGACAAACTTGCAAAGCAGTTGCAGGAAGAGACTAAGGGCGAGGGCGTAGATGCCATCGTTGCATTCCCTCACAACTACGGATGCTCTCAGCTTGGCGACGACCACGAGAACACAAAGAAGATTCTGCGCGACATGGTTAAGCACCCTAACGCAGGAGCGGTATTCGTTGTGAGCCTTGGCTGCGAGAATAACCAGCCTGACGTGTTCAAGGAGTTCATCGGCGAGTTCGACGAGGAGCGCGTTAAGTTTATGACAACGCAGAAGGTCGAGGGCGACGAGGTTGAGGAAGGCATGAAGATTCTGAGAGGCCTCTACGAGAAGGCAAAGCAGGACAAGCGCGTCGACGTGCCTCTGCACGAACTGCGCGTTGGCTTGAAGTGCGGCGGATCTGACGGTTTCTCGGGCATCACAGCCAACCCTCTTCTTGGTGTATTCTCCGACTTCCTTGTGGCTCAGGGCGGAACAACCGTTCTTACCGAAGTGCCTGAGATGTTCGGCGCAGAGACTATCTTGATGAACCGTTGCAAGACTCCAGAGCTGTTCGACCAGACTGTTAAGCTGATTAACGACTTCAAGAGCTACTTCCTTTCACACGGCGAGCCTGTTGGCGAGAACCCTTCTCCGGGCAACAAGGCGGGCGGTATCTCTACACTCGAGGACAAGGCTCTCGGCTGCACACAGAAGTGCGGTAAAGGTCCTGTCAGCGGCGTTATGGCCTACGGCGAGCGTCTTGAGGTCAAGGGCTTGAACCTTCTGTCTGCTCCGGGCAACGACCTTGTTGCAGCAACAGCCCTCGCATCATGCGGATGCCACATGGTTCTGTTTACAACCGGTCGCGGAACGCCATTCGGCACTTACGTTCCAACAATGAAGATTTCTACAAACTCTAACCTATACAACAACAAGCCTAAATGGATCGACTTCAACGCAGGCGTGCTTGTTCAGGGCGAGACAATGGAGAACCTGTCGGAGAAGTTCATAGACTATATCATAAAGGTTGCAAGCGGCGAGGAACTCGTAAACAACGAGAAGAACGGATACCGCGAGATTGCAATTTTCAAGAATGGTGTAACTCTATAAAACACACGCTATAAAATCCGTTTTCAGCAACGGTAAAAGAGGGCTATCTTTAGTCCTCTTTTTTTGTTTATAAGAAATTTCGACAAAAACAGCTTGTAAATTTTGCGTATTATCGGCAAATTTGTACTTTTGTGCATTTGTAGAATGTTAACAATAATGATTATGAAGAAATTATTACTTTTCCTTTTCACCTTATTGTTTTTGCCAATGGTGGCAAATGTAGATTCTTATGGTGTCAATATTAACGGCATATATTACAATTTGTTTGCTAAGGACAAAACAGCAGAAGTTACTTCATCTAATCCACAATTCTCTGCACAATACTCTGGTTATGTTATAATTCCTGCAACCGTCACTTACAATGATAACCAATATAGCGTAACTAGCATTGGAGAAAAAGCTTTCTATTATTGCTCGGGACTTACATCCGTTACAATACCTAACAGCGTGACTAGCATCGGAAGCAAAGCTTTCGATGGATGCTCAGGACTTACATCCATTACAATACCTAACAGCGTGACTAGCATAGAATCTGCTGCTTTCGATGGATGCTCAGGACTTACATCCATTACAATACCTAACGGCGTGACTACCATCGGAGACTTGGCTTTCTATTGCTGTTCAGGACTTACATCCATCACTATACCGAACAGCGTGACTAGCATTGGACAATACGCTTTCGATGGTTGCACGGGACTTACATCCATCACTATACCGAATAGCGTGACTAGCATTGGACAATACGCTTTCAATTACTGTTATGGACTCACATCCATTACTATTCCAAACAGCGTGACTAGCATTGGACAATACGCTTTCTCTAGATGCACGGGACTTACATCCATTACTATACCGAACAGCGTGACTAACATTGGAGAAGACGCTTTCTATGACTGCTATGTAACAAAAGAAAACTTTCACAATCAAAGCAATATCACCCCTTCAGGATTAACTGTTTGTGATGTAAGAACAGAATCAGGCATTTGTATAAAAGGCAATGCTCTTGTAAGGTATCTGGGAAAAGAGACAACTTATTCTATTCCAAACAGCGTGACTAGCATTGGAAACCGAGCTTTCTATAGATGCTCTGAACTCACATCCATTACTATTCCAAACAGCGTGACTACCATCGGAGACTTGGCTTTCTATCACTGTTCAGGACTTACATCCATTACTATACCGAACAGCGTGACTAACATTGGAAAATACACTTTCTGGGGATGCTCAGGACTTACATCCATTACTATTCCAAACAGCGTGACTAGCATCGTATTCGAAGCTTTCTTGGGATGCTCTGGACTTACATCCATTACTATACCGAATAGCGTGACTACCATTGAAGACAACGCTTTCCGTGATTGCACAGGACTTACATCCATTACTATACCGAATAGCGTGACTAGCATTGGAAACGGCGCTTTCTTTGGTTGTTCTGGACTTACATCCATTACTATCCCTAACAGCGTGACTAACATTGGAAAATACACTTTCTATTGCTGTTCAGGACTTACATCCATTACTATTCCAAACAGCGTGACTACCATCGGAGACTGTGCTTTCTATGGGTGTCGTGGACTTACATCCATTACTATCCCAAACAGCGTGACTACCATCGGAGACTGGGCTTTCTATGGGTGCCGTGGACTTACATCCATTACTATCCCAAACAGCGTGACTAGAATCGGAGACTACGCTTTTGCTAGCTGCTCGGGACTTACATCCGTTACTATCCCGAACAGCGTGACTAGCATCGGAGACAAGGCTTTCTATGACTGCAAGAACTTAAAATCTGTTTACTGTTACGCAACGAAATTACCAGAAACAAGCGAAAACACATTCGGTAATTATGACGATAACCAACATTTCTACATAAATTACGCAACTCTCTATGTTCCTGCCTCTGCTATTAACGAATACAAAGCAACTGCTCCATGGAGTTGGTTTGGCACAATTCTGCCAATAGAGGATGCAACAACACAAATAGATGCAGCATCAACAAACGATTATAACATAGTAGCCAACGGAAACAATATCATCGTAAAAAGCGATGCTGATGGCGAAAAGGTAAGCATATATACCATTAGCGGACAATTGATTGGCGCAACTGCTATAAGAAACGGTTCAGCCGTAATAAACACAAACTTAAAACCGGGTTCTGTTGCAATCGTAAAGATTGGACAAAAGACCTACAAAATCCGTTTAGATTGATTTTTTTAAGATAAGACCACGCCATTACAAAAAGCGTGGTCTTATCTATTCTTCAAAATCTCCGTTGCTCAAAATATGAAACACAATCTCACAAATTGACATGGAGTAATTATTTTAAGCGGCCAAAAAACCACCGAATATCCCCACGAAAAATCTTGCTCCTCTCGTTAGACTGAGGCTTTTACAAATTCATCTTTATAACACCTTAAATCATACTGTTTTTTCATTCGTTGTTGCCATAGTCTACACTATTCCAGCCCCTTCAGCTTTTCCATCAGTCTTCCGAGTTCTGAGAAGGTATAATTCCTTCTATAAGAGAGTTTCTCATCCATTGAACGATTGGCATTGGCAATAGCTTTTTCGAGGCTACCTCCATTACGTTCAAAGTAGTTGTGCAGGCCTTTGGTCTTGATGAAGAACTCTATCGTTTTCCGATACTCGACACATTGGTTGAGGTCTTTGAGCAATGGCTCTTGCTCATCGTATGGTCGTGAAGTATATCTGAAATAATAGAGGAAGAAAAGTTCTGTACAGCGGTGTGTCTCGAAGAACTCGACCTCGCAATATATGCCTTTCTTCGGCTTATTGATTGGCTTGGCATACTTTGCCTTTAGCTTCTGGTATTGGGAACGCTCAGGTTCTTCGTCCTTCGTATCCATATCGATGACACAGAAGATATGGTTGTAGCCCATAGATATACCATCTTCTATTTTGAGTTCAAGTTCCTTGATACTCGTATGCTTCGGATAATCAGGCTTGATGGTCAGACGTTTGAACACGTCGCACAAAGACTTGAAATAGAAGAACTCGGTTGGTCCTTCTCCCAATATGAGTGCTGTCTGTCGTAGCTTTCCCATCGTCAGTCCTCCAGATTTATAAAGATACTACCCAGTTCCGGCTTGGCTCCCAATCGACCGATACGATAAGAATTGTATAGCGAAAGGTTCTTGTGCAAGCCGAATGAATCACCACGAGCATACTCAGATGAAGCTGTTTCCTTGTTTTTCTCTACAAACCACACCACGCCTCGGTTCTCGTTAATCAAGTCCTGAGAGAGAAGCGTTGTCTCCTGACTCGTTATAACCAACTGTGACTTGTCTGAATTGAAGATAAAGACATTGAGGTAGTAGTACAACAGGTCGTTATGCAAGTCCTCGCCAAGTTCGTCAAGGAAGAATACATGAGGATTTGTTATCAAATCATACAACGCATCAAGAATGCGGATGTACTTCTGAGTTCCCTTTGACTGCCATTTAAGTGGAATGTCAAAGTCGCCATTGTCCGAATGATTCAAGAACGTGATGGAATCTGTCGTTGGCTTCAGCAGAACGTCTTTCATCTCTTCAGGGATGTTTTCCTTTTGAATACGCTCACGGAATTCCACAGGCACAAAGCGGTCTTCTACAATCGGTCTGTACTCCATAATGTTCAAGTCTGCCTTTTGCAGCATGGTGTTGTAGAACTTGCGTTTCTTCGGGTTGCTGTATGCATCCTTCATGATTTCAACAAGACCTTTTTCTACATTGCCATCCACGTCATGGTAGTTGGACATAATCCAGCTATGAAGTTCATTGAATGGTGCAATGTCCTCTTTCAAGGCAGCTTTTCTACATACCGACAGAACACTATGATTGTTCAAAGTGTTTTCGCGTATGCTCTCCTGTGTCTTGACTTGCAGTTTGAGACTCGCACCAAACTTGATGTCAGCCTGCACATTCTCGCCTACAAAACTACGCTCATAAAACAAAGATTTAGATTTGTTTGGGTAATAGTACAAGGATTCACTCAAGATGTGCTTGCCGTTAAACTTGACATCGTAATCATATCGGATACCATCGGCATAGAACGACACGTGCATTTCCGTTGGCTCATCTTTGGTAAGCACAAATGGAATGCAACCGCCAATTTCGACTGTCGCATCCGATTTTGGCATAATCAACAGACGAAACACCTCGTTCATGGCTATCAGCATATTCGACTTGCCCGAAGCGTTTGAACCATATAGAATGCCTAATTTGTATAGGAACACACCGTCAGCAACTTCGGTAACAAGTTCCGAAGATGGTCCTTTTGCCACGAAGCTTAATTCCTGCTTGTCGCGAATGGAAAGATAGTTCTTCACCCAAAAATCTCGTATCATACTGCAATATTTAGACTATTATCGTAATTTTGCTACAAAAATACGAATAATATATCACATTCTATGTATTATTATTACTGAATATGGTAATCAATATACGATTTTACGCTTATTTAACTTTATGTTTATTATTGAGATAGCAAATTAGCTCTAATTTGCCACATAAAACGACAAAGCAACTATAAACTGTTACAATCGTAAAGATTGGACAAAAGACCTACAAAATCCGTTTAGATTGATATTTTTTAAGATAAAGACCACGCCATTATAAAAAGCGTGGTCTTATCTGTTCTGCCCAAGAAAGTTCTATAAAACACACGCTATAAAATCCGTTTTCAGCAACGGTAAAAGAGGGCTATCTTTAGTCCTCTTTTTTTGTGTTTGTAAGAAAAATCACCAAAAACAGCTTATTAATTTTGCGTACTCTCAGCAAATTTGTACTTTTGTGCATTTATAGAATGTTAACAATAATGATTATGAAGAAATTATTACTTTTTATTTTTACATTACTGCTACCATTGGTAGCAAGTGCAGATGCTTATGGTGTAAAGATTGACGGCATAAATTACAATTTGTTTGATGAGGACAAAACTGCCGAAGTCGCATCGAATAGACTATATTCAGGTGATGCTATAATTCCAGAAACCGTCACTTACAATGATAACCAATATAGCGTGACCAGCATCGGATACTTGGCTTTCTATTGCTGCACGGGACTTACATCCGTTACAATACCTAACAGCGTGACTAGCATTGGAGAATACGCTTTCCAATACTGTCCTGAACTTACATCCATTACTTTACCTAACAGCGTGACTAGCATTGGAGAATACGCTTTCCAATACTGTCCTGAACTTACATCCATTACTTTACCTAACAGCGTGACTAGCATTGGAGAATACGCTTTCCAATACTGTCCTGAACTTACATCCATTACTTTACCTAACAGCGTGACTAGCATTGGAGAATACGCTTTCCAATACTGCTCTGGACTCACATCCATTACTATACCAAACAGCGTAATTAGCATTGAAAATAGTGTTTTCTCTGGCTGCACGGGACTTACATCCATCACTATACCGAATAGCGTGACTAGCATTGGACAATACGCTTTCTCTGGATGCACGGGACTTACATCCATTACTATACCGAACAGCGTGACTAACATTGGAGAAGACGCTTTCTATGACTGCTATGTAACAAAAGAAAACTTTCACAATCAAAGCAATATCACCCCTTCAGGATTAACTGTTTGTGATGTAAGAACAGAATCAGGCATTTGTATAAAAGGCAATGCTCTTGTAAGGTATCTAGGAAAAGAGACAACTTATTCTATTCCAAACAGTATTACTAACATTGGTGAAAGAGCTTTCCAAGACTGCTCTGGACTTACATCCATTACTATACCGAATAGCGTGACTAGTATTGGATACGGCGCTTTCAGTTACTGTTCTGGACTTACATCCATTAATATACCGAATAGCGTGACTACCATTGAATACCGCACTTTCATTTACTGTCCTGGACTTACATCCATTACTATACCGAATAGCGTGACTACCATTGGAGACAACGCTTTCTCTGGTTGCACGGGACTTACATCCATTACTATACCGAATAGCGTGACTACCATCGGATCCCACGCTTTCAGTTACTGTTCTGAACTTACATCCATTACTATACCAAACAGCGTGACCAGCATCGAAGACGGGGTTTTCTCTGGCTGCGGACTAACATCCATTACTATACCGAACAATGTGACTAACATCGGAGACTACGCTTTTGCTAGCTGCTCGGGACTTACATCCGTTACTATACCGAACAGCGTGACTAGAATCGGATCCGGCGCTTTCTATGGATGCACGGGACTTACATCCATTACTATACCGAACAGCGTGACTAGAATCGGAGACAAGGCTTTCTATGGATGCACGGGACTTACATCCATTACTATACCGAACAGCGTGACTAACATTGGAGAAGACGCTTTCTATGACTGCAAGAACTTAAAAACTGTTTACTGTTACGCAACAAAATTACCAGAAACAAACGAAAACGCATTCGGTATTCATGGCACCATAAATTACGCCACTCTCTATGTTCCAGCCTCTGCTATTAACGAATACAAAGCAATTGCTCCATGGAGGTGGTTTGGCAAAATTCTGCCAATAGAGGATGCAACAACACAAATAGATGCAACATCAACAAACGATTATAACATAGTAGCCAACGGAAGCAATATCATAGTAAAAAGCGATGCTGATGGCGAAAAGGTAAGCATATATACCATTAACGGGCAATTGATTGGCACAACTGCTATAAGAAACGGTTCAGCCGTAATTAACACAAACTTAAAATCGGGTTCTGTTGCAATCGTAAAGATTGGGCAAAATACTTACAAAATCCGTTTAGATTGATATTTTTTAAGATAAAGACCACGCCATTACAAAAAGCGTGGTCTTATCTTTTTTCCCGAATCTCTGTTGCTCAAAATATGAAACATAATCTCACAAATTGACATGGAGTAATTATTTTAAGCTACCAGAAATCCACCGAATATCCCAACGAAAAATCTTGTCTTTTTCAACAAGAAAATCCCGAACGAATCCCGAAGGAAACCCGAAGAAAACAGAAACATCAACCAAACGCAAGACAATCCGTCCAACACATTCTCAAAATACGCAATACCATAAACATGGTATAATAATAGTATATTCATACTATTGTGGAGACCGAAAAATCGCCGTATCTTTGCAGAATGAAACAAATTGAAACAAAAAGTAGTTTATTAGCACTAAGCCCTCTGGCTGTTTTTCTTTGCATGTATCTGCTGACATCCATCATTCTTCAGGATTTCTATAAGATACCAATAACTGTTGCATTCCTTACATCGGCGGTATTCGCCATTGCCATAACCAGACACAAGACTCTCGACGAGCGAATAAAGCTGTTCTCTGCCGGAGCAGGCAACCAGACGATGATGCTGATGATGTGGATTTTCATCCTTGCCGGAGCGTTTGCCGGAGCAGCCAAGAGCATGGGCGCGATAGATGCGACCGTAAACTTCACCCTTCGCATAATGCCCGACAACATGCTGCTTCCAGGACTGTTTCTGGCATCGTGCTTCATCTCGCTTGCCATCGGAACATCGGTAGGAACAACCGTAGCCCTAACCCCTGTTGCCGCCGGAATAGCAGCCGAGACAGGAGCAAGTCTGCCTATGATTGTGGCAACGGTTGTGGGCGGAGCATTCTTCGGCGACAATCTGTCGTTTATATCCGACACAACGATAATAGCCACGCAGACGCAAGGCTGCAAGATGCGCGACAAGTTCAAGGTCAACTTCAGAATCGTGATGCCGGCCGCCATCATCGTGATGATTGCGTACATCGTGCTTGGTCTCGACATCCATTCTCCGCAGCAGATTCCAGACGTTAAATGGCTTAATATCATACCGTATCTTACCGTACTGATAACCGTTATCTTCGGCATGAACGTGATGATTGTGCTGTTTCTCGGCATCATCCTCACAGGCGTTATCGGACTGATTACGGGGCAGTTTACGGTGTTTTCGTGGTTCAGCAGCATGGGCGACGGCATCTTGGGCATGAGCGAACTTATAATAGTAACCCTGCTTGCCGGCGGAATGTTGGAACTGATAAGATACAACGGCGGAATTGAGTTCATCACCCGCTTTCTGCTGAAGCATGTAAACAGCAAGCGCGGAGCCGAGATGTGCATCGCCACTCTGGTAATAATTGCCAACATGTGTACGGCAAACAATACGGTGGCGGTAATAACGACCGGCCCGATAGCACGGAATATTGCCACCAAATTCAACGTAGACCCTCGTCGAAGCGCAAGTATCCTCGACACCTTCTCGTGCTTTACGCAAGGACTTATACCTTACGGAGCGCAACTGCTCATGGCGTCGAAATTGGCAGAGATATCGCCAATCTCTATCATGGGCTATCTCTACTACCCTATGTGCATGGGATTTGTTGCCTTCTTGGCAATAATCTTCAGATATCCGCGGAAATATTCGGCATAACCAGAAACGGCATAAAAATAAACAAGTCCTCCACGTTTTGCACGGGAGGACTTTATTTATATTCAAAGTTTCATGGTTAAGTATTACAAAAAATAAATCTAAAAATCATTTGTCTAAAACACCATAATATAGATATCACTTTTTCAATTATGTTCTTTTTCTGATAGCAAAGATAAGCGAAAGCCAAAAAAACAAAGGCGAGAAACGCGCCAAATGTGGTGCAAAAAAAAGTCAAACAACGCAAAATGCGAAGTCTGACCAATAATTACCACAATTTGAATGCTTATTTTCGATAGTCGGTAGGCGAAACACCTATGCTCGCCTTAAAGCATTTACTGAAATATTTTGCATCGCTAAAACCGCAACTGAAGGCAATTTCGGTTATACTCTCGTCTGTTTCCTTCAGCATCTTGCAGGCCTTTTTCATTCGTGCCTCACGCATAAAATCGGCTGGTGTTATGCCCATTAACTCCTTCATCTTGCGATTCAGGCCCGAGCGACTTGTTGCCGCAGCCGATGCCATATCGTTTATATTCACGTCCGAATCGCCTATGTGTTCATCAACAAAAGCAAGCACGCGCTTCATAAAAAGGTCGTCCTCGGCACTTATCTTACGAGGGGCGATAACCTGAACGGGTTCTTCTTTCTGAGGCTCAATATACACCTCATTTTCAGATATTTCATTTCCTTCTGAATCATTTTTACCACCTGCCGTTGAATCAAAATTACCACCTTGCTCCTGCGGCTGACCAATTTTTTCCACTTTCTTGGCAGATGCACCCGACGATTGGAGCATAGACAGATATGCCTGAAGCGTTTCGTTCTGATTCTTCTTTATCTCGCGGATGTAGAAAATGGTGTAAACGATGATGAAAATCACGACAAAGACGATGAGAACATACATCATCGTGGCAAGCGGAGTCTCCCAGAATGTTGGCACAACCTCGATGTTTAGCGCAATGGCATCTTTCTCCACATCGCCCCAAACGCCGTCTGAATTCGTAGCCGTAACCCAGAGCGTGTACTTTCCGGGAGCAAGATTGTAGAGGCTTATGGAGCGGTTCTTTCCGGCAGTCGGAAAATCGTCTTTTGTTGGCTTGGCACCCTTCTTGCTCATCAGAACAGCCGAGTAGAGAATATGCTCGGGCGCTTTGTAGTCGAGCGACGAGAAATAAATCGTGACGTCGCGCTGCCAAGGCTGAAGAACGATGTTGTCGCCCTTGCGGATTAGTCGGTTTATCTTGCCTTTGCCCTGCGAATCGCCCTCTGAGGTACGAACCATATAGCCAGTAAAGACAAGATGAGGGGCTTCCGCACTCTTTTTCAGTTCTTTAGGATTGATGGATATTGCCCCCGATTCCGTTCCGAACAGAATGTTACCGTCGGGCGCAACAAGAGGAATAGCCTCGGTAAACAGAATATCATTGTGCCAGAAAAAGCGGTCGTAGCAGACGGCCTCGCGCGGATTTCTGTCAGGATTAAACTCTATTATCTGCGTATTGGCAACGATGAAGAGGCGTTCGCCAATCTCGGCCATCACAAAAGTGATGTCGGTAGGAAATCCGTCAGATGTATTGAAATGTTTGAAATTCAGTTTTTTAGATAGCAGATTAGGCGATTCAATCATATTTACTCCGCCACTCTCGGTAGTGATGAAGATGCGCCCTTTCTTGTCGCGGAGCATAGCCATCGTGGCGTTACAGTCTATGCTGCTTTCTCGCTCAGGCTCAACGCTATGCGTTACAAATTTCATCTTACGGAGATTGTTGCCCGACACATCGCCGACAAGTAGTCCGTGGGTACTCGTAACGAGCAGCGTGTTGCCAACAAACATCATCTGTCTGAATTTTTTCAGATAGGTACTCTCAACCGACTCGACTTGCGGTTTGTCAGCCTTTATGTCGCCAATAAATTTCAGTCCGTCGCTGAAGGTAGCCAGCCAAATTCTACCTTTGGCATCTTGCTTTATGTCGTAAACGCCGTTGCAATCGACGTTTATCGTACTCATACTAAACTGTCTGTCGGCTGTTTCTTTCAGTCTGATAAGACTTCCGGGCTTCGTGCCCATCAATATCGTTCCGTCGGAAAGTTGCATCATGCTGTAAACGGCATTCTTAAGGCTTACTGCCGTCGGCAGAATTCTTCCCTGCTGGTTTAGATAGCCAATAAGATGATTATCAGAAGAATAGACTCTTACAGTCGCATCTTCCATCGTCGTTATCCAGTAACGGTTTTTATTGTCGCGCAAGAAAGCCTTAATCTTCGAAGGCTTTGGTTGCGGAATGTTGAATCCTTTTCCTTCAGACGAATCGACGCGGCAGAACGTGTTTTTGCTGAAAAGCCAATGGTTGCCCTGTCTGTCGGTCATTCTTCGCTCCATATCGTTTCCTGTAAAGAACGATGTAGAAGACACATCCACAATTTTCTTGATTGTTTCCTTTTCGCTTTCCGGAACGGGGCTGAACTTGTAGGTCTTGAGGTCGAATTCGTACACATCGTCCTCAATCTTGCACCACAGATTGCCCCTCTCGTTAAGGCAGATGTTGCGTATGCGGTCCGAAGCCAGCGAACGCGACTTGAAATTCACGAGTTCGTATCCGTCGAAGCGGTTCAGTCCGTTCCATGTTGCAAACCAGATGTAGCCCTCGCCGTCTTGCAACATCTGCGTGATGTGCCATTGCGACATGCCACAAGACTCATCGTACGTTGTAACCGTGCCTAAGTTGCCGGCGCGCATCGAGATGCCAAGCCACAAGATACATAAAAAAGAAACGATTCGTTTCATAACGAGTCCTGAGTTTTATGGGGGTTAATTTTTTGCCTCTTTTATCTGCTCCTTTATCGGAATCGGTCGGTTCATAGGTTTCACGTTCGGAATAACTCCCTTCGGAATACTTCCAACGCTTACGGGAACGGCAGAGACCGCCGTATCCTTCGCCTCGGTTTTAGGCTTCTCTTCCTGAAGTTTCTTGAAGCGGTTTTGCGGAAGGTCTTCTTCCTTTCGATGATAGCGCAACAGAATAATGCGCGTTAGAAGCACATCGGCTGAAAAATCCTTCGTATTGCCCGGCAGAAGTATGAATCCGTCCATCTGCTTCATGGTGTAAGCCGAATCGCAGTTTAGCGTAAGCACAGCCGCGCTGTTTGAGTAGATTGTACGCGTTGCGCCTACAATCGAATCGTTGGTAAACTTGCCCTTCAAGCCCATTACCAGCGGACGATGCTCTCCACGCTTGTCGAGATAAGTGGCAGTAAGTCGCCACTCAAACTTGTCGTACATGTGGAAAGCCGTATCGACAGGTATGCTGAAGCGGTACAGATTCTTTCCGGCAACGTTCGACAGCACCAAGTACGGAGAATCCTTCCAGATGTTGGCCGTGTCGCCGGTTGTGGCATACACCTCCTCGTAGAATCCGCCGTGATGCTCTCCGGTCAGAGCCTCCTGCTTCTCCTCAATCTTCTTCGAGATGGCATCGTAAATGTCGTACATCTCGTCGGGATGCCTCATGTACCATTTCAGGCTCGAGTCGAACTCAGCCTCGGTTACGTCGTGTTTTTTGAAGATAGCCTCGCGATAAGCCTTCAGAAAAGCAGAGTCGCCGGGATGCTGTTCCTGACAGATGCCGTCTGCCAAGGTATAGTCGTACAGCAACTCCTCCATCTTTCCCGATGAGATATTAGGTTTATCGCCGCCTTTGCATGCAGCAAGCATGGCAACAAGGCAAGCCGTCATCAAACAGCAACGTATTCTCATGCCTCCTGCTCCTGTTCTGTTTTTTCGTTATTATTCTCGAGTGCCTTGCTGAACTCCTTGTGATAGAAGACGATAAGCACCGCAACGCCTACGCTTATGGCAGCATCGGCAAAGTTAAATATCGGACTGAAGAATACGAAGTGCTCTCCGCCAACGAAAGGCATCCATGTAGGCCATTCGGTCTCAATGAGCGGAAAGTAGAACATATCCACCACGCTTCCCATGAACAGGCTCTCGTACCCGTGTCCGAAGTTAACGAAGTGAGCAACCGAGTATGGCGTGCTCTCGTCGAAAATAAGTCCATAGAAGACGCTGTCGAAGATGTTTCCGGCAGCACCGGCTATGATGAGCGCGATGCACACGGTAAATCCCCAGCTTGCGCCAAGTTTTAGCCGTTTCCAGATAAAGTAGCTCATGTAGCCCACGGCTACCAGTCGGAAACTGGTAAGGAACAACTTGCTGAAGATTTCCATACCAAAAGCCATTCCACGATTCTCGGTAAAGAGAATGTAGAACCAGTCGGTAACGTGAATCATCTCGTGCAGACACATGCTCGTCTTCACCTTAATTTTTATAATCTGGTCGATGACCAGCACCAACACAATGATAGCGACAGCAAGTCGTCCCTTAGACAAAAATTTCATTTTCCAGTTTTTAGAATTTTTTCTTCTGAGCCTGCTCCTGCATCTTTCCCTCTATGCTGAGTGTAGCATGAGGAACGGCGCGCAAGCGTTCCTTAGGAATAAGTTTTCCAGTAACTCGGCAGATGCCGTAAGTCTTATTCTGAATGCGAATAAGAGCTGCCTCCAAACCCTGAATGAACTTCTGCTGACGTGCAGCCAGTTCGGTAATCTCCTCCTTTGTCTGTGTTGCAGAACCTTCCTCAAGGATTTTGTAAGTAGGCATCGTGTCCTCAATGTCATTGCCGCCCTTGTTCATAAGGGTGTCAAGCATATTCTCATAATCTCTTCTTGCCAGAGCAAGTTTTTCATTAATGATGGCCTTGAATTCCTCAAGTTCCTCATCCGTGTAGCGTGTTTTTTCCGCAGCCATATTCTCAAGTATTAAAGATGTAAATAAATTACGTTTCTGAATACTCAAACCTGATATTAGTTAAATGGTTTTTGTGTTTCTGTTTGTGGGCGCGCAGCCTTTCAGCTGGCGGCGCGCCCATTTATAACAGAATGTCTTTTAAGCCTTCTCTATCTTAACGTTCAGCTTAAAGTCATCAAAATCAAGTTCTGTACCACCTGCAACAGGGGCAACAGTAATGCTGTTTGCAAGAACCTGTGTGCTGATGTATTCTCTGTAAGCCTCGATTGAGGCGTCTGTGTTCTCGTTTGGTTCGACGGTAATGTTGATGCGGTCAACGATGTCGAGTCCGCTGTCCTTTCTGAGGTTCTGGATTCGGTTGATAAGTTCGCGAGCCATACCCTCTTTCTTCAGGTCGTCGGTAAGCGTTACGTCGAGAGCCACGGTAAGTTTGCCCTCGTTGGCTACCAACCAGCCCGGAATATCCTCGCTGAAGATTTCAACGTCGGCAACCTCAACAACAGCCTGCTGACCGTCTATGTCGAATGTAACCGTTCCGTTCTGCTCGAATGCAGCAATCTCGTCCTGACTAAGGGCATCGACCTTGGCAGCAACAGCCTTCATCAGTTTGCCGAACTTCTTACCCATTGTGCGGAAGTTACACTTAACCTTCTTTACGAGCACTCCGTTGCCCTCAACAAAGTTAAGTTCCTTAACGTTCACCTCGTTCTTGATAAGGTCCTTAACAGCCTCGATGTGAGCCTTCTGCTCCTCGTCGACAACAGGAACCATAATGCTTGCAAGCGGCTGGCGAACCTTGATGTTTACCTTGCGGCGAAGGGCAAGAACCATTGATGTTACGTCCTGAGCCATCTTCATGCGTGCCTCAAGGTCGGCATCGATAAGTTTCTCGTCTGCCTGTGGGAACTTGGCAAGATGAACGCTTACCACATTATCGCGGCCTGTTACGGCGATAAGGTCCTTGTAAAGGCGGTCGGCATAGAACGGCGCGATTGGAGCCATAAGCAATGCCACCTTCTCCAAACAAGTGTATAGAGTCTGATATGCGCTTAGTTTGTCCTCGCTCATGGCATTTCCCCAGAAACGCTTACGGTTAAGACGAACATACCAGTTTGACAGATTGTCGTTTACGAAATCCATTATCAGACGGCCAGCCTTTGTAGGCTCGTAGTCCTGATAGCATGCGTCAACATCCTTGATGAGAGTGTTGAGCACGGAGATAATCCAGCGGTCGATTTCCGGACGCTTCTCCATTGGGAGTTCAGCCTCGGCATACTCAAATCCGTCAACGTTTGCATACATCGTGAAGAATGAGTATGTGTTGAACAGAGTTCCGAAGAAACGGCGGCTAATCTCGGCAACGCCAGCCTCGTCGAACTTCAGGTTATCCCAAGGCGATGAGTTGGTAATCATGTACCATCTAACGGCATCTGAGCCGAACTTCTCGATTGCGCCGAATGGGTCTACGGCATTTCCAAGTCGCTTACTCATCTTCGCGCCGTTCTTGTCGAGCACGAGTCCGTTAGAGATAACAGCCTTGTATGCCACGCTGTCGAACACCATTGTTGCGATGGCGTGAAGAGTGAAGAACCATCCGCGTGTCTGGTCAACACCCTCGGCAATGAAGTTTGCTGGATAAACGGTACGAGCGTCGAACTCTTCCTTGTGCTCGAACGGATAGTGAATCTGAGCGTAAGGCATTGCGCCAGAATCGAACCAAACGTCGATAAGGTCGGTCTCGCGCTTCATTGGCTTGCCCGAAGCAGAGACGAGCACGATGTCGTCAACATAAGGGCGATGAAGGTCGATGAGGTCGTAGTTCTTCTGTTCCATATTACCCGGAACGAAGCCGCGCTCCTTCAGCGGGTTAGACATCATCACGCCTGCTGCTACAGACTTCTCTATCTCGTTGTACAGTTCCTCAACAGAACCGATGCAGATTTCTTCTCGTGTCTCGTTGTTGCGCCAGATTGGAAGCGGAGTTCCCCAATAGCGCGAACGGCTAAGGTTCCAGTCGTTAAGGTTCTCGAGCCACTTTCCGAAGCGGCCTGTACCTGTTGACTCTGGCTTCCAGAGGATTGTCTTGTTCAACTCAACCATGCGGTCTTTCATCGCAGTTGAGCGGATGAACCATGAATCGAGCGGATAGTAGAGGACTGGCTTGTCGGTACGCCAGCAATGAGGATAGTTGTGAACATGCTTCTCTATCTTATAAGCCGTTCCGGCCTGCTTCATCTCCATGCAGATTACAACGTTCAGGTCTTCAGCCTTGGCAGCAGCCTGCTCGTCGTACTTTCCGCCCTCGTTGAACTTAGGGTCGTAAGCGTTCTTAACGTAGTCGCCTGCGTGCTTTCCGTAAGCCTCGGCATCTACACATACCTTAGCGAATGTCTCGTCAACCTCGTCGAGGGTGTAGTACTTACCTGTAAGGTCAACCATCGGACGAGTCTCGCCAGCCTTGTTTATAATAAAGAGCGATGGAATGCCGGCAGCCTTGGCTACCTTGGCATCGTCGGCACCGAATGTAGGTGCAATATGAACGATACCTGTACCATCCTCGGTTGTTACATAGTCGCCCGGAATTACGCGGAATGCCTCGCTGCTCAGCTCAACGAACTTGTCGTTGCCAACGGCAAACACCTTGCTTGGGTCAGCCTCGGCAGCCTTCTTAACAAAGTCGGCTGCGTTGTCGTCGAGTTTCTCTGTTGGCTTAACCCAAGGCATAAGTTGCTCGTACTTAATGCCAACGAGGTCGTTTCCGGTATATTCGCCAACAATCTTGTAAGGGATAACCTTGTCGCCTGCCTTATAGTCGGCAAGAGCGATTTCTGCGCCCTCGGCCTTCAGATAAGCGTTCAGACGGCTCTTTGCCACGATAACGGTAATTGGCTCGCCTGTGTAGCCGTTGTAAGTCTGTACGGCAACGTATTCAATCTTAGGACCAACACAGAGTGCTGTGTTTGAAGGAAGAGTCCAAGGGGTTGTTGTCCATGCAGCAAAGTATGCTGTACCCCACTCTTTCCACTCAGCCTTTGGCTCTACGATTTTGAACAAGCCTGTTACGGTTGTGTCCTTAACATCGCGATAGCAGCCCGGCTGGTTAAGTTCGTGGCTCGACAAGCCTGTTCCGGCAGCCGGAGAGTAAGGCTGGATTGTATATCCCTTGTAAAGGAGTCCCTTCTTGTACAGTTCCTTGAGCAGGAACCAGAGGGTCTCGATATACTTGTTGTCGTACGTAATGTAAGGATGCTCAAGGTCAACCCAATAGCCCATACGGTGCGAAAGGTCTGTCCACTCCTCGGTGAACTGCATTACGTTTGTGCGGCACTTGCGGTTATATTCCTCGATAGATATTGTCTTGCCAATATCTTCCTTTGTGATACCTAATTCTTTTTCAACTCCAAGTTCAACAGGCAGTCCGTGTGTATCCCATCCTGCCTTGCGCTTTACCTGGAAGCCTTTCATTGTCTTGTATCGGCAAAATACATCCTTTATTGAACGTGCCATCACGTGGTGAATACCCGGATGACCGTTTGCTGAAGGAGGTCCTTCAAAGAAGATGAACGAAGGGCAACCCTCGCGTTCTGTCATACTCTTATGGAACACATCGTTGGCGTCCCAGTCTTTCAGCACCTCGTGGTTGACGTCTGAAAGATTAAGTTGATTGCGTTCAGCGAATTTCTTTGCCATATATATTTTTATTTTTGTTTACCTATTTTGGGGTCTGCGCGAACCTATTTCACGCTAACAAGCCGCAAAATTACAAAAACAAAGCAAATAATCGAATAATTTAAGTTTTTTTATTCAAATATATTTCAATAAGCAAAGATTTAGTATCTTCGCACCCGATTATTTTTTAAGACATGGAATACTTTCTGTTAGTAAAAAACGAGAAAAAAGGCCCCTACACTTTCGACGAACTTGGCGAACTGCCGCTTACACGCACATCGCTTATATGGCGTAAGGGCTTGTCTGACTGGGAAAAACTTGAGAATATTGACGAACTGAAAAGCATAAAGGACAACATTCCGCCAACAATCCCGATAATGGACTTGCGAAAGAACAAGGCTCCACGCAACTGGCTGGTAGAGAGCGTGGTCATCACAAGTCTGCTTGCCCTTCCGTTTGGAATTATTGGCATTATCGAGAGCATCAGAAGCGAGGAGGCTATGAAACACGGCGACTACGAGCGCGCGCAACTGCACTCGGAGCGTGCCCACCAATGGGTTTTGTGGGGAAGTTATGCCGTTATCCTCGGCTTTATAATCATCTGCATAATGATTCTTTTCATTATGATGTACACGCACTTGATTTAGGCAGGAAAAAAATAATAAATTATGGAAGCAAAGAAAAATAAATATTGCATCTCTTTTTCAAGGATATAATCTTTACAAAGTTCCATCTTATCAAAGAAGTTATGTATGGGGAGAGGATAAATGGAGTCGTTTCCTTGATGATATGTATTATGTGACATCAAATAAAAAAAGTTAGTTTCTTGGGTCTATTATTTTGAAACAAGAAAATACACAAATGGGAGCTGCTGACCAAAGAACTATTTTTGATGGACAGCAACGTCTTACAACAATAATAATCTTCTTCTTGAAAATTTGCCGATTATTTGTAAGTAACTGATACACAACGATATTAAAAAGACAGAAACGGCAAAAGGAACAAATTGGGAACAAAAATTTCAAAAACCCAAAAATGGAAACATCTGCTTAACAAATCTTAACGTGGAAAACAATGTTTTTTTCATTTTCTAATAATTGAAGTGTATGAAGAAGAAGGTAAGTACATATACATTACAAAATGAGGATGTCCCTCACTTGCTCCTTCATTCATGGAGTACTATTTAACCCAAATCGGTCATTAGAAATTTTGCCTTACATAATGTTCAGATAAGTATCCGGAGCCTATAAAAATATAAGCATAAAGTGCTAATGATTGACTC
>NZ_JNKX01000031.1:0-46260 GCF_000702225.1 Bacteroides sp. Ga6A2
TGGTGACAGCGTCAATGCCATACAAGTACAGACGTGGGTCGTACTCATTGCCAATCTGCTCATAACGGTCCTCTCAAGAAGCATAAAACGAAACTGCGCATTCTCGCAAGTTGTCACCATGATACGCCTTACGCTCATGTACTACATCGACTTCATTCGGTTTATGGAAAAACCAGACAGAACTTGGAATGACATAGTTGCGAAAGAGACGCAGAAAGCACCACCAGAACCCACATTTTTTGATTGAGGGGGCTTACTTTTTTTAAAAAAGACCCCGAGGCGCATATTTACTGGGCTTCGGGGAGGATTTTTATTGCCTTTTGAGTTTTACCGGACAGCAATATTCACAATTGACAATTCACAATGGACAATTGATAATGTTTCTTGAAAAGTTGAAAATTGAAAAATCGTGCCAAGATGGATTCTTGTAAGACGTATGCAAGATACGTGAGAATAATAATTGAGCCGAACTGATGTATTGATAATTTGAAATGCCGGTAATGTTGAGTTTTTAAGACTTAAGGCTAATAAAAAAATCGGAGTTCTTGGCTCAGCCGAATTCAACACATTTTATGTTAGGATATGACAAACCTTTGTTTTGAAAAAGAAAAAAACAGCGGACTCTCGTGAGAAAGTCCGCTGATTTTATATTTAGTTTCCGAAGGGGAAAATCAATGATGGAACAAGCGGATGCCAGTGAATGCCATAGCGATGCCGTACTTGTTGCAAGTCTCGATAACATGGTCGTCGCGAACAGAACCGCCAGCCTGTGCTACATACTGAACGCCGCTCTTGTGCGCTCTTTCGATGTTGTCGCCAAATGGGAAGAATGCGTCAGAACCCAAAGCAACGTTAGTGTTCTTTGCAATCCACTCCTTCTTCTCCTCTCTTGTCAGAACCTCAGGCTTTTCTGTGAAGAACTGCTGCCATACGCCGTCAGCCAATACATCGTCGTGGTCTTCGCTGATGTAGATGTCGATGGTATTGTCGCGGTCAGCGCGGCGGATGTTAGGAACGAATGGCAGGTTAAGAACCTTTGGATGCTGGCGAAGCCACCAAATGTCAGCCTTGTTTCCTGCAAGGCGAGTACAATGGATTCGGCTCTGCTGACCGGCTCCGATGCCGATTGCCTGTCCGTCCTTGACGTAGCATACAGAGTTACTCTGAGTGTACTTCAGTGTGATGAGGGCAATCATAAGATCGCGCTTAGCCTCGTCTGTAAAGTTCTTGTTGTCGGTTGGAATGTTGGCGAAAAGTTCGTCGCCGTTAAGTTTAATCTCGTTTCTGCCCTGCTCGAATGTAACGCCGAAACACTGCTTGCGTTCTATAGGATTAGGAACGTATGTAGGGTCTATTTTTATTACGTTGTATGTGCCTTTGCGTTTTTCTTTTAGAATCTCAAGAGCCTTAGGTGTAAAGTCTGGAGCGATTACGCCGTCTGATACTTCGCGCTTGATGAGCATTGCCGTAGCCTCGTCGCAAGTGTCGCTGAGTGCGATGAAATCTCCGTATGACGACATTCTGTCGGCGCCGCGTGCTCTGGCGTATGCCGTTGCTATTGGAGTAAGGGGCAGCGGAGCGTCTTCAACCCAGTAGATTTTCTTCAGGGTGTCGTTCATCGGCAGTCCTACTGCTGCGCCGGCTGGCGAAACATGCTTGAACGATGCTGCGGCTGGTAGCCCTGTCGCTTCCTTCAGCTCCTTAACCAGCTGCCAGCTGTTCAGAGCATCCAAAAAGTTGATGTAACCCGGTTTTCCACTAAGAACTTCGATAGGAAGTTCGCCTTCTTCCATATAAATGCGTGATGGCTTTTGGTTTGGATTACATCCGTACTTTAAAGCTAATTCTTTCATTTATTCTATAATTATGTTTGGTTTTGCTTAATAATGGTGCGAAGATAACACATTTTGAAGAAATGGCAAAATATTTTTCTCACAACAGAAATTTTTGCTAATTTTGCAATTAAGGTTTTTATTGTAACTAAAGATAGTAGCATGATTATTATTGGAATTGCAGGTGGTACGGGCAGTGGCAAAACCACGGTGGCACGCAAGATTGTAGAGCGTTTGCCTAAGGACGAGGTGGCACTTATCAGTCAGGATTCGTATTATAACGATACAACGCATCTCACGATGGACGAACGAAGGAAACTAAACTTTGACCATCCGAGCGCATTCGACTGGGAACTGTTCTCAAAGCAGATAAGCGACTTGAAAAACGGAAAGGCGATTGAACAACCTACCTATTCGTATATCGAAAGCAACCGTCTGCCTGAAACGGTACACGTTGAGCCAAAAGAAGTTATCATTGTAGAGGGAATCCTTGCTCTGTACAACAAGGAGATGCGCGACTTGATGGACTTGAAAATCTTTGTCGATGCCGATGCCGACGACCGCCTGATACGCGTTATTCAGCGCGACATTGTTGAGCGTGGCAGAACCGTAGAGATGGTTTTGCAGCGATACGAAGCAGTCCTGAAGCCTATGCATCAGGAGTTTGTTGAGCCTACAAAGCAGAATGCCGACATCATCATTCCGCAGGGCGGACACAACAAGAGGGCGATAAACCTTATGTGTCATTACATTGAGAGAATTTTGTTGAAACGAAAAAATATCTGATTTGACAGATGAATAAAAAAATATTAACATATCTGACTCTTGCCTCATTGGTGCTCGTTCCGAGTTCCGATGCCTTTGCACAGAGCAAGGTAAGACTTAAAAGTGCAACCCGATTTGAAATTACAAACGAACTAGACAAGAATCCCGAAGCCGATGCGGTTGCTTTCTTGGCTCCATACAAGCAGAAGGTAGACAGTATTCTTCAGCCTGTGGTAGGATACAGTGAGACATTCATGAAAAGCGGCGTAGACCTTCGTCCGGAGAGTGCGCTCGGCAATTTTATGGCTGATACGTTTTTTGACGAGAGCGAACGCTACGGTCAGAAAGCCGATTTTGTAGTCCTTAACATGGGCGGAAACCGTGCCGACATTCCCGAAGGCGTTGTGAGAAACGGCGACATCTTGGCTCTTGCGCCGTTCAACAATCTCGTTGCCTTTGTAACGCTGAAGGGAAGCGATGTTGTTGGACTCTTTGAGGATATCGCATTCACTGGCGGCGAATGTCAGAGCCGCAATGTCCGTCTCGAAATCACTCGCGACAAAAAGTTGCGCAAGGCAACCATCAACGGCGAGCCTGTTGACCCAGACAAGGAATACGTAATCTGCACAACCGATTACATGGCAGAGGGCAACGACTATCTTGAACATTTCAAAAAGTCGATAAAGAAGGAAATAAAGAACGTGCTTGCGCGCGAGGTTATCCTTAATTACATTAAACGCCTTCATTCCGAAGGACGTAAGATTAGTGCCGCAAAGGACGGCAGATGTAAATTAGTAGAATGATGATGAGACGTTTTCTTACAATAATGCTTCTGTGTACGGCAATTTCGGCTTTTGCGCAGAAGAAAACCGAGATTGTTATCTTTCATACAAACGATACGCACAGTTGCGTTGAGCCGCTGAATGCAAATCTTGCAACCGATATGGCTGACAAGGGCGGATATCTGCGTCGCTTAAAATTCATACGCGAGCAGCGCAAACTGTATCCAGACATGCTTCTGCTCGACGACGGCGACTTCTCTCAAGGCTCAATCTATTACAGCCAGTTCAAGGGCGAGGTTGAGGTTAAACTCATGAACATGATGAAATATGATGCCTGCGGAATTGGCAATCATGAGTTCGATTTTGGACTCGACAATATGGCTCGCCTGTTCAAGATGGCAAAGTTCAAGGTTGTGTGCTGCAACTACGATTTCAGCCAGACTTGCCTTAAGAATATCGTTAAGCCTTATATCATCGTAAAGCGTGGCGGCAAGAAGATTGGCATCACTGGAGTAAGTCCACGGCTTGCAGGACTCGTGGCACATGTAAATTACGGAAATGCCAAGTATATCAAGCCTTCAGAGGCTGTTAACAAGGTTACAAAATACTTGCACGACGTTAAAAAGTGCGATGTCATAATCTGCATTTCTCATCTTGGTTGGGACATTCTTGGTTCAGACAATAAAGAGTTTATTCCAGAGACACATTACATCGATTATGTTGTTGGAGGACATTCGCACACTTATTTTACCGAGCCGCTTTATGTAAAGGATGCCGACGGAAAGGAAGTTCCCGACTTCCAGATGGGAAAGAGCGGACGCTGGGTGGCAAAGTCTGTCCTCGAAGTTGAATGATAATTCGGTTTTACATATAAATAATCAAAATAATAATTAACTAAAATTTTTTTATTATGGGACATTTCTTACGTTCAATTTTTGCATTTGCCGCATTGCTGATGTGCTCTGCCGTAAGTGCTCAGAAAGTTACATTGGATTTTACCAATGGTGCAAAGACTTGGGGCCTGCCTTCTAATTCGGCAGATGGCGTTAAGAGTGGTGAATTTACAGATGGTACGTATACCATAAAGTTGACTGCTGCGGATAAAGCCTATTATATCTCGGGAGGTACAGCATTGTTTATTGGTAAGAAAAATTCTACCATTGAACTTCCTGCAATGAATTTCAAGGTTGCACGAATCGAAGTTGTAGGTGATGAAGGAGCTTCAAAAAGTACGGAAGCAAATATCCTTGTTGGTGATAAAGAAGTAAGTAGCAAGGTGAAAGGTGCTAATATTACTGCTGCATTTGATATAAAATCGGAATATCAGGCAGCAGGAACGGTTTATACCTACAAGATTTTAAGTGCACATAATGCACAGATACAGAAAATCCATTTCTACGAGGTTGATGAAAGCAAGGTTAACGAGCCTGTAATTTCTGCAACATCAAAGGTGTTCGAGACTTCAACAAAGGTTAGCATAACAGGCGACGAGGGTACAGACATCTACTATACTCTCGACGGAACTGAGCCTACAACATCAAGCCTAAGGTATGTTAACGAGTTCGAGGTTTCTGCAACTTCAACAATCAAGGCAATCGCTGTTAAGGGTGAGAAGGCAAGTTTTGTTTCAAGTTTCGAAGTAAACAAGGTTACTCCATTCACTGTCTCAAACCTTATTGAGTGGAGTTCGGACAAGACCGGAACTGTTTATCAGGACTTTTCAACTCTGACATTGAATAATGCAAAGGTTCTGTTTGCTATCGGCGATTTGGTTTTCTTGCGCGAGGACGGCAAGTGCATCGAACTTTACAAGATGTCAGGCTTGAAAAACAAGGTTGAGACTAACGACATTCTTAACGGAACAATAAAGGGTTGTGCAGAGTCTTACAATTCTCTGCCAGAGTTTATCGAGTCTAAGGCAGATGCCGAGTATACAGATGTTTCTGCTTTGCAGATTACAAAATCAGGCGTGGTTGCCGAGCCTGTTGTTGCAACTCTTGCCGAGGTAATCAATTGTCAGCACATCTTCGATCTTGTTAAGATTTCAGGCGTTTCTTTGAAGGTTGAAAATAAAAAGTATTTAATCTATAAAGGCGATGAGGTTGTATCTCTTAGCAACGTTGGCACGGTTGAATTGCCTGCCGAGAGCGAGTTTACAAAGGAAGGTCAGCTTTACGACATCGAGGGAATTGTTAACGGCGTCTCATCAAAGAAGGGAACAATCTACCTTCGTGCTATAAAGGCTGCCGGGGCAACAGGTGTTTCTGCCGTTTCTGCCGATGTTAAGACTTCTGAGGCTTACAACCTTCACGGTGTAAAGGTTGCTCCAGACACTAAGGGTATTGTCGTAATCAACGGAAAGAAGTACTTCAACAAGTAATTGATTATCGGACATCATTATAAAATAAATCCGTCGGAAATAATCGCTTTTCCGGCGGATTTTTCTGTGTAAAACCAAACGGCATTGATGCCAAGGGTGAACTTTTGTCGAACGAAAATCCCCTTTGGTCGAAAATATTTTAATGATGATACAGCATAGATTATTTTTGCAGAAAATAAAAAGAAACAAATATGAATAAGAAGATTTTTTTAGGATTGATTACTGTTTCGCTGCTATCGGCAAACAGAACCTTTGCACAAAGTTACATGACTGAGCATCAGCTCGATTCGCTCGAAAACTCATGGGCTGCTATGCAAGACACGCTGAAGAACGTTGAGGTCGTGGCACAGAAGCGCATCGTAAAGGTCGAGTCGGACAAGATTACCTACAGCGTGAAGGACGATTCGGATGCTAAGACAAACAACGTGCTCGACATGCTCCGTAAGGTTCCGATGGTGACGGTAGACGGTCAGGATAACATCAAGGTAAACGGAAGCAGCAGTTTCAAAGTTTATGTAAACGGCAAGCCGAATGCCATGATTAGTTCGAATCCGAGCACGATTCTGAAGGCAATGCCGGCATCAGTGGTTAAGAATATCGAGGTCGTTACAAATCCGGGCGCAAAGTACGATGCCGAGGGTACTGGCGGAATCCTTAACATTACGATGCTTACCGACAGCAGCATGGAAGGCTATCTGGCCAACATCTATGCCATAGGCGGAAACCGCGTAAACGGCGGTGGAGTATATTCGACAATCCAGAAGAAGAAGGTTACGGTTTCGTTCAACGTAGGCGACAATTATCTTATTCAGCCTAAAATTGAGATCGAGAATCAGTACGACAATATGGCAACAGCCACAAAGCAGACTTTCAAATCGCTTACAAAGGGCTGGACAAACTCTATAAATGCCAACACCGACATCAGCGTGGATGTAGATTCGCTCAACTCGTTTTCTGTAAATGGCGGCGTCTCGTTTACTCCTCAGCACACTTGGAGCGATGCCTTGACGGATATCAGAGGCGCGCAGAATTCAAACTACTCGACACACAGCAATAATCGCACTCGCAACAATAATTTCTTTGCCGGAGCCGACTACAAGCATAATTTCCGTGGTGGAAACGGACATAGTCTGATGCTTGCCTATCGCTTGAGCAGTCAGCCAACGCGTACCGAGAGCGAGAGTGAATATTCGGTTGCGTATATGCCTGCGTATAGCGAGATAAACCGCAGCAATATGGTCGAGAATACGCTTCAGGCCGATTACAATCTGCCGCTTTCATCTTCAATGCGACTCGAAACGGGAGCGAAGTACATCTTCCGCCGAAACACAAGTAACACATCGCTTCTGAATTATCGCAACGCCAACGACATTGGCGCGCTCTATGCAAGTTACGGCTACAACTACAAGATGTTCAGTTCGAAGGCAGGAGTGAGATACGAGCATACGAGCCAGAAGATTACGGGTACGGAGAACGATTTTTCTATCGGATACGACAATGTAGTTCCAACCGTGACATTCGGTCTGAATCTGAAGAACATGCAGAACCTCGGACTTTCGTACAACATGCGAATAAGCCGTCCGGGCATTTCTCTGCTCAATCCGTATGTAAACACTCAGAATCCAACGATGCTCGAGTATGGAAATCCAAATCTGGAGGCTGAGAAGATTCACAACATTCAGCTTTCTTACGGAATGTTCAGTCAGAAGGTGATGATAAACGCATCGCTCCGTCACAACTTCCAGAACAACAGCATCGAGAAATATTCGTTCAGCGAGAACGACGTAATGCATACAACCTACGGCAACATCGCCAAGAAGCGCAACACGTCGCTCAACCTCTTCTGTAGCGTTACCCTAACGCCAAAGACGAAGGCGATGATTAACGGCTCGGTTAGTTATGCCGACCTCCGAAGCGATGTTCTGGGCTATTCGAACAGCGGATGGCAAGGTTCTCTCATGGCAAACATTCAGCAGGATTTGTGGTGGAAACTGAAACTGAGCCTCTTCTGCTTTACAAACACGCCTGAGTTTAAGTTGCAGGGAAAGAGTCCGGCAATCAGCGTTCATGGTCTGAACCTTAGCAAGTCGCTTTGCAAGGACAGAGTAAACCTGTCTGTAAACACGATAAATCCGTTTGCATCGATAATGAAGATTAAGGACGAAACTCGCGGCGCAGACTTCAGCAGCATTTCTGATGTGCGAGTAAACATGCGCTCGGTTATCTTCACGGCAAACATCCGCCTCGGAAATCTGAAGCCAAAGAGCAGCAATGCCTCAAGAATAAGCAACGAGGACGTTAAGGAAGCAAAAGACAGCGGCATAAACAGTGTATTCAAGTAAAAAAGTGTATATTTGTGTGCCAAACAAATTATCTGTATGGATGAATACACAATTTTAAAGACAACTAAAGGACAACAGATTCTGGGATTCGTGTTCATACTCGTAATCCTTGCAGCACCGCTCATAGGAGTGTTCGGAGACGGCGCTCCTACGGCTGAGCGGTTTGTCGCAGCCTTTTACGACTCGCGATTCTATTACAGCACGAATCTGATGACAATTCTCACGTTCTGCGTGGCTTACGACATCACCGTTCCGCGCTATTTTATGTGCCGTAAGTATGCCAAGTTCTTTGCCATTACGTTTGTCGTATTTCTGATTTCCGAATGTATAGTGTCTTACATAAACAGCAAGATGGGCTGGAAATTCGTTTTTAACGGAACTGGACTTATTGTGGTGCTAATCAAGCTGTTGTCGAATATTCTCGTTGTCTTTGTTGCCGTTGGATTCAGGGCGTTACAGGCAAACACCGAACTGAAGAAGGAAGTGCTTGAACGCCGTAACTTTCAGATTCAGGCCGAACTTGAACAACTGAAAAGCCAACTCAATCCGCATTTTCTGTTCAATACGCTCAACAACATCTCGTCGCTCTCAACATTCGATACCGATGCCACTCAACTTTCAATCAGCAAACTTAGCGACATGCTCCGTTACGTCATCTACGACACAACGAGTCCGAAGGTTGAGTTGAAGAAAGAAATAGACTTCATAATGAATTATGTTGATTTGATGAAGTTGCGCTACGACGAATCTACACTTTCGGTAAACGTAAGTGTGAATGTCGCTAACATGCAATGCAAGATTGCTCCGATGCTCTATATATCGATTGTCGAGAATGCCTTCAAATACGGCGCGAGCAGCAAGGTAAATTCGTCGATAGACATTGATGTTTCTGAAGATGATTCAGCCATCACATTCGTCGTTACCAACACTCTGTTAAAAGACAGCGAGGTGAACAACGCTCACAAGGGCGGAGTGGGAATATCGAATCTGAAGAAACGACTCGACATAATCTATCCCGCCTGTTATGAATATACTTACGGGCTGACTGGCGACGGAAAATATCGGGCATCAATAAAACTCTTTAACCAAAAAAGGTATGACTCTAAACTGCATTATCGTCGACGATGAGCCGCTGGCAATAAAACTTCTGAAGAATTTCATCGAGAAAACTCCATTCACGCAACTTCAGGCATCGTATCTCGACCCGATGGAGGCGGTTGGGGCAATAAACGACGATGTTCATCTGCTTTTTCTCGACATAAATATGCCCGGGATAACGGGGCTTGAACTGTCGAGGCTCGTAAGCGGGAAGACGAGAATAATCTTCACAACAGCATTCCGCGAGTATGCCTTGGACAGTTACGAGGTTAACGCCCTCGACTATCTTCTGAAGCCGATAAACTACACGGCTTTTCTGAAGGCAGTAACGAAGGGCAAGGAATGGTTCGAGCAGCAGGAAAGACTCAGCGAGATGTCGTTGGCACAGGTACAGGATGCGCAGCGCAATTTCATCTTCGTAAAGAGCGATTACCGTCAGGTAAGGGTGAACCTCGACGACATCCTTTTCATAAGCGGAATGAAAGATTATGTGCGCATTCATCTGGCATCGGGAGGTCGCCCGGTAATTGCCCTTTCAACCATGAAGGCGATAGAGGAGAAACTTCCGCAGAGTCAGTTTTGCCGCGTGCATCGCTCGTATATCGTGGCAATAAGTCAGATTGAGAGCATTGAGCACAACCGCATAAAAATCGGCGACGAGTTGATTCCGATTTCAGAAAACTATCTCGACGACTTCAATTCTAAGATCGAATAAGGAAAAAAGAAAAGCCTATGGTGAATTTTATTTCACTATAGGCTTTCCTGCTTTTTCCCATGCAAGGAAACCGCTGTCTAGTTCTATCACATCGTATCCTTCGGAGATAAGAATTTGTGCGGCGTTTTTCGAGCGTTTTCCGCCTCGGCAGTAAACCGCAATGACATTCTCCTTCGGCAGAATTGCCAAGGCTCGGTTTCTGAAGTCGCTCGACAGCACATCGATATTTATTGCTCCGTCTATGTGTCCTTCGACAAACTCGCTTATCTTCCGCACGTCAACAATCGTTACGTTGTCTTTTCTGATTGCCTTCTCAAAACAGTTTGGTTTCATTGATTTAAAACCATCGTTTATAGTATAGCATTTGTTCTTTTGGCATCCTAAAAACAATAGTGCTGATAAGATGAATAGTATTATGTTAGATTTCATTTTTTATTGATTTTTGCAAAAATACAAATATTCATTTTAACTTTGTAATAATTTTTGAAATAAAGATATGGAAATTTTACCCATAGCGCATATTGAATGTGATTTTGACTCAAAGTTCGGCATTCCTCGCCAGAGCGGTGTTGTGAAAGAACTTACCGCCCGCATTGTTTTCGCCCACGAATTCCGCAACCCGGAAGCATTCCGAGAACTCGACGGATTCAGTCATATCTGGCTACTGTGGGATTTTTCTGAAACCCACAAGGACAAGTGGAGTCCGACCGTTCGTCCTCCGCGCCTTGGCGGAAACAAAAGGGTGGGAGTCTTTGCCACTCGCTCGCCGTTTCGTCCTAATGCGATAGGATTGTCGGTTGTAAGGCTCGTTTCCATCGATTTTGATTGTGCCGATGCGCCCGTGCTCGTTGTCGAAGGTGCCGACCTTATGAACGGTACTCCAATTTACGATGTCAAGCCTTATCTTCCTTATGCTGATAGCATACCCGATGCCGTCGGAGGCTTTACCGATGCCATTCAGCAGAATCAGCCTTTGCTTGATGTGTGTTATGCCGATGGCGCAGAAGAACGCCTTGCCAGTTTGTATGCCGATAAATTTGGAGCAAACGAGGCTCGAAGAAAGATTATGGCACTCGAACAGATTCTCTCAAACGATCCGCGACCACACTATCAGCACGATGCTAGCCGCGTGTACGGAATGACTTTTGCCAGCATCGACATTCATTTTGTGGTTTCCGAAAACAAAATTACGGTTATCTAGTATAGTTGCTGTTCGCCTTGAATGTTAGTTTTTCTACCGTAATAACATCGTAGTAGTCCTTGTTTACGGGGCGGTCCTCATCCGTAAGGCTGTGCGACATGAGCCAGTCGTATGTCTCGATTATGTTGAAGATGCGCTCTGGCTGTCCGTGGTTGTACCCCTTCAGTTTTGTGAACAGAAGTCGTGAGTCGCCGTTCTGTTTAATCTTCTCAGACAGCGTTGTTGCCGTGTTGTAGGCCACGGCTCTGTCGGCTGTTCCGTGAAAAATCCAGAAAGGCAGTTTGCTCAGCCCCGACACATCGCGTCGCGAGCATCCTCCGCAAATCTCTATTCCGGCTGCAATTTTGTCGGGATATGCAGCGCAGAGGTCGGCAGTTCCGTATCCGCCCATGCTCATTCCGAGGGCATAGATTCGGGTTGTGTCGATATTGCAGTTCGACTTCATCCAGTTCACGATATTCATAATCTTGTCTGGATTCCATCCGTTTGTTGTCTGCGGTGCGATGACGTAGGCATCTATTGCCAGATGATACTTGTTTATAGCTTTTATCGTTCCGTATCTGAGCACGCGGTTCATGTCTGTTCCCGACAGGCTTTTTCCGTGCAGGAAGATAATGAGCGGTTTCTTTTCCGATGCTTGCAGCGAGTCGGGGCTATACAACCAGAAGTTGTATCCGTTTTCAACTTTGCCCTTTATAGCCACGCTCTTGTTTACTCCAAGATGGTAGCCCTGCCCGTAGGCGCATAGACAAAGAACAAATGAGAGTATGAACAGAATTTTTCTCATGATGGTTATAGCAATGTTGTTTTTAATTTATAGTTGGCTGAAAAAAATCTTGTCGGAGAATTTAAAAATATAGAGGAGATGTAATGAAACATCCCCTCTATTTAGCTATTTAAGTTTTTTTGTTACTTTATAGCCTCTGAAAGTTCTGCACCTGCCTTGAATTTAGCGACTTTCTTTGCTGCGATTTCAATCTTCTCGCGTGTTGCTGGGTTAATACCAGTTCTTGCAGCTCTTTCCTCTACAGAGAATGTTCCGAAACCTACAAGAGCAATTTTATCGCCTTCTTTCAATGCTGCTGTGATGGCGTCGATAGTGCCTTCAAGAGCTTTCTTTGAATCTGCTTTGCTAAGGCCGCTTTTAGCTGCGATAGCGTCAATTAACTGTGATTTGTTCATACTAGAATCTATTAAAGTAATTTACCGAAAATTCCGTTAATAACGGTGGCAAAGGTAACGAAAAAACTCACATATACAAATTTTATGTAGGTTATTATTCGTCATAATGCCTTTTTTTTGCATTTTTTAAGATGTTTTTACCGTTTTTAGGGCTTTTGACCCTTTTTAATACTCTATTTGATGCGTGTAGAAGCTAAGTAGAAGGAAGTGGTCTACGGCAGTCATTATTACAGAATAGGTAGGTTCTATACGTCCGTATCGGCAGTAAAAATCCTCGGCGTTTGTCTCGCCGTAGCGTTTTGTAAGATGCTCAACCATTCCGTTCTGAACCTCTTCGGTATAGTCTTCCATGTAGCATACAAGTTTTTCTACGCCCTTGGGATTGTCGCGATATGCCTTTATGTAAACGATGCATTTGCATCCGCAGTATTCGCCTTTCAGATAAATTCCGTTGGCAGTTTCTTGATTGAATACAAAGCCTTTCTGTCGTTGCAAGATGAATGCCACGTCTTTAGGCGATTGGTTTAGGTCTACTCCCTTGAAACTGAGCTGTGCCTGCGCGTTGCTGCGGCTTATGCCGATGGCAAACAAAAAAACAAGTGAGAGTAACAGTCTGCTGATGATTTTTTTCATTTTTGTTTTGTTTTTTAGGTTTCGACTGCAAAAATGCACAATCTTTCCGAATTTTGCAAAATAATTTGGCTGATTTTGATTTTTGTTTCCACCTTGCCCGATATTTGGCGATTTTTGGCTAATTTTGCTCGCTTAAACACATTATTTATATTTCTTATGATAAAGGAATTTCAGTATAGAGTGCTGCCGCAGAATGCGGTAAACGAACAGGCTGTTAAGGATTTTATTGCGCACGAGGAGGGGCTCGACATTCGCACGTTGACGGCGGTGCGTGTGCTGAAACGCAGTATCGATGCCCGTCAGCGTACCGTGATGGTTAATCTTAAGGTTCGTGCCTACATTAACGAGCAGCCGCAAGACGATGAGTTTGTGCGCACCGAGTACAGAAATGTCGAAGGCAAGCCGAAGGTCTTGGTTGTTGGCGCAGGTCCCGGCGGATTGTTCGCCGCGCTTCGTCTTATAGAACTTGGACTTTGTCCTATCGTGGTTGAGCGCGGAAAGAACGTTCGCGACCGCAAGCACGATATCGCCCGAATCTCGCGCGAACACAAGGTTGACAGCGAGAGCAACTACAGCTTTGGCGAGGGTGGAGCAGGTGCGTATTCCGACGGAAAACTCTATACTCGAAGCAAGAAGAGAGGAAACATCGACAAGATTCTGAATGTCTTCTGTCAGCATGGCGCAAGCACGTCTATCCTTGTTGATGCCCACCCGCATATCGGAACGGACAAACTTCCGCGAGTTATCGAGAATATGCGAAACACGATTCTCGAGTGCGGCGGCGAGGTTCATTTCCAAACCCGAATGGAGTCAATCAGCATTGAGAAAAACGAGGTGAAGGGCGTCGTGGTTAAGCATCTCGATACAGGTGTGGAGCAGGAACTCTTTGGACCGGTGATTCTGGCAACAGGTCATAGCGCGCGCGATGTTTATCGCTGGCTCTACAATAATAATGTGCACGTTGAGGCTAAAGGCTTGGCGGTGGGAGTGCGCCTTGAGCATCCTTCGCATCTTATCGACTGCATTCAGTATCATAACCGTCAGGGCAGAGGAAAATATCTTCCGGCAGCCGAATATTCGTTTGTTCATCAGGTTGATGGCAGAGGTGTGTATTCGTTCTGCATGTGTCCGGGCGGATTCGTTGTGCCTGCTGCGAGCGGTCCTCACCAGATTGTGGTAAACGGCATGAGTCCGTCTAACCGAGGCTCAAAGTGGAGCAACTCAGGAATGGTTGTTGAACTTCATCCCGAGGACTTGGCCGAAAACTCGATGAAGAATTTCATTTCTGAATATGTTGGCGGATTGAAGGACGAAGGCATCGATGCAACTCATCTCGATGCTGCTCATCCGCTGGCGATGATGCAGTTTCAGGATGCGCTCGAAAGGCAGAACTGGAAGGCTGGAAACATGCGACAGACTGCTCCGGCGCAGCGAATGGCCGATTTCGTGAACCGAAAGCTAAGCTACGACTTGCCCGATTCGTCTTACAGTCCGGGACTTATCTCTTCGCCTCTGCATTTCTGGATGCCGGAATTCATAAGCGGCAGGCTGTCGAAAGGCTTTCTTCAGTTTGGAAAGATGAGCCACGGTTTTCTGACCAACGAGGCCGTTATGATAGGTGTTGAAACCAGAACGTCGTCGCCCGTGCGAATTGTGCGCGACAAGGAAACGCTTCAGCATATCGAAATAAAAGGACTTTTCCCTTGCGGCGAGGGCGCAGGATATGCCGGCGGAATTGTTTCGGCAGGTGTCGACGGCGAACGTTGTGCCGAGAGCGCATTGCGGTATATAGAAGAAAAGAACTAAAGCGAAACCTTCGCTTTAGTTCTTTTCTAATTATCAGTCTTGTTCAGGTGCGTTGTTTCCGTTCCACACCGGATGCAATTCTTTTTCTTCGCGGTGTCGTGCCGTCCTGAACCATTTTTCGGGCGACGGCATCCAGTCTCTTCTGAACTCGAGTCCTACTTTCTTCTTCATTTGGAAATACTTTCCGATATACAGGCGGATGTTGTTGTTCTGTGTCGGAATTGTGTGCTGTTCGAGCGTGGCGTTGTCCCATCTCAGACCTTTGCTGATGTAATATCCGCCGTCGCCAATCTGATAGGAATTAAGCGCAACGACGTATGTCTGTTTTGGACAGAATCGTCTTCCGTCGCAGAAGGAATCTATTCTTACTCGCTGAAATTCGGGTTTTGTAAGGTCTACCGTGTACGAAATTCCGGCGGCGCAAGTGTAGATGTTCGGATTCGCATTTAGATAAGGTCTGCCGTCTTCGCGATAGATTATGTGACCTTTGGTATCTCGCTTCAGCTTCAGCATCGGAGCATTTTCGTGCGTCATCGTCTCGTACTGGTTGCTGAATCCCCATTCAAGAAAGTTTATGATGTCTTGCCCCGTCATCTTAACTGTGTAGAGTTGGTTCTCGTAAGGATACAGACAGTAGATTCGCTTCATGCTCATCGGACCAGCCTTTATCGTGTCGCCGGCAAGCAGCGCGCTACTCATCGAAACATCTGCCTTTGTGTAGTAAAGTTGAATGTTGTGGATGAGATTGCGGTAGTAGTCGGGACCGTACATCGACTTGTCACCGTAAAGGTCGTCGACAAGATATCCTATTGGCTTGTTGAACCACTTGTAAACCGAGTCGAACTCAGCCTTGCAGTTTTCTGAGATTTCAGCCTTTGGTTCATAACTGTCCAGTTCTACGATTGTGGCGAACACTCGCTTTGTGTATCGGTTTGTCTTCGGGTCTTTGTCGAGATGTATTCGGGCTTGTCCGGCTGTGTTGCAGCCTTGTGCAAGTTGTATAACCGTAATGTTGTCGCCGTTGTAGTTGTTTATCGTACAGATGTTGTCTTCGTCCTCCTCGGCATCGCCAAGCAGAACAAGGTCGAATCCTGCGACCTTTATTGCTGCCGGAATTCCTCCGTTAGGATTCTTGTTGCTGTCAATGTTTATGTTATCTTTCTTGTAGTTTGAGTTGCAGCAGAACATTCCGATAAGAACGTCGGGATTTTCTTTCTCTCTGATTATCTTTACCCACTTCTGTGCGCACTCAACCATGTCCTCGATGTAGATATTCTCTCTCTCTTCTTGCGGAATGCCAACGATGTTTGGCGATGTCATAGGCAGAACGGCAACCTTTATTCCGTTTATCTCTTTTATGAAATAGGGCGCGAAGTGAGGTTTTCCGGTGTGCTTGTTTATGATATTGGCGCACACTCTCGGCGGACACGTTTTCTCGTCGTGCCTCGTAGGGTTGATGGTCTCTTTCACTTCGAGGTCGCGCACGCCAACGCCGGTGGCATCGTAGCCAATCATTCTCTCTGCCTTAAAATAGATAGGCTCGCTGATTGTGTCGATAAAGTTGAAGTATGTGTTTACTGCCGAGCCCACGCACTTGTTGCCGTTGTCAAGCACAAGCATATAGTCTCCGTTTATGGCTCTCTGCTCGTCTACGAGAGTTGCGAAACTTGCCAGACAGTTGTTCGAGGTGCTGTCGGTAAGCAGGTCGTATGGAAAGATGAATCCGTACACATCGCTTGTGTATAGTATGGTTATGTCGGCAGACGATGGTCTGTCGCAACTATATAGCAATATTATAAAAGGTATTAGAATATGGCGGATATATTTCATTTGTTCTTATTTTTTATAGTGTGGATTCGCTTCGCGGCTTCTTATCGCCTTGTAAGTTGCCGTCCATACAAAGTCCTGTCTTTGTTTTTCGAGTTCTTTTTGGTTTTTCCACCAAGCGTAAGGCTCAATGTGCCAGTTTGAGTCGTCGCTAATCTTAAGCGTATCCTTGTGCGAGATGATGTATTCTCTCATGTACTGTCTTATACTCACAGGACGGCTCTGCGTGGCGTGTATTCTGATGGTCTCGTCGTTCCATCCCAGCCAGTTCACGAACGTGTTGTCGCCGCCTCGGGCAACGTACGAGTTTATCGCCACGTTGTATGTATTCCTCAGTTCGAAAGGCGTGCCGTCGGTTTTCGATATTATGTTTACCCGGCTGCCTTCGGGTTTTGTAAGGTCGATTGTGTATCTTATTCCACCTGCGGCGAAGAAGTTGTCGGGAGAAGACAACAGATACGTTTTGCTGTCTTCGGTATATAGTATGTGCCCGAATCTGTCTTTCTTCACGCGCAGCAGAGGCGTGTCTCCGTTTTTGTATTGTTCGTACTGCTCGTTAACCGATGCTTCGAGATATCGCCTTATGTCTTCGCCCATCATGCTCATTATGCACACGTTGTTCTCGTAAGGATAAATCTTGAATATGCGCTTCATCGTTACGGGGCCGGGTGGGATGGTGTCGTGGGCAATGGTTGTAGCGGCGAGCGAGATGTCGGCCTTTGTTGCCCACATCTGAACGTCGTTTATCAGTTTTCGGTATTTGTCCGGACCGTACAGACCGTCGTCGCCGAAAATCGTGTCGGGAAGGAAGCCGATAGGCTTGTTGAACCAGTTGTATATGCTGTCGTGCGAGTTCTTGAAGACCTCGCAGAAATGCTCGTCGGGCTCGTACATCTTTAGGTTCACGATTGAGCCGAAGATGCGCTTCATGTAGCCGTTGCCTTTTTTCTTCAGATGCACGCGAACCGTTCCGGCGGAGTAGCACGCCTGCGAAAGTTGAATGCACTGAACGTATTCGTTGGCATCGTTCTTCAGTCTGAATATACGCTCGTTTTTCATCGAACTTCCGCCAAACAGGGCGATGTCGAAGCCCGGCACTCTGATAACTGCCGGCACTCCTCCGTTAGGATTCTTGTATGTGTCGATGTCGTAGTTGTTCTGGTTGTATTCAGACATGCAGTTGAATAGACCGACTATGAGGTCGGGCTTTTCCTGCTGCTTTATTACTTTTATCCACTTTTGCGCGCACTCAATCATGTCCTCGCACTCAAGGTTGCTAAGGTCTTCCTTCGGAATCCATCTTGTTGCCTGAGGCGATGTCATGGCAAGTACGGCAATCTTCACTCCGTCGCAGTCTTTTATGAAATATGGTTTGAAATGCGGCTTGCCTGTCTTTATGTCGATGAGGTTTGCGCAGATGTATGGTGGCTGACGCTCGGGAGAGTATCTGCTGTGATGAATGAAACTCGAAATCTCCGTGTCGCGGAATCCAACTCCGCAGGCATCGTAGTTTATCATTCGTTCTGCCTTGTAGCAGATTGGTTCGTTTTTAGTGTCAACAAAATTGTAATAGAATGATGAACTCTGGCCGGTAGCCTTGTTGCCGTTGTCGAGTACAAGGCAATGGTCGTCGCCGTAAATTTGCCTCTGCTCTTTCACAAGTGTCATGAAGTGTGCCAGACTTGTGCGCGAGTTGTTGTCGGTCTGGTAATCGTATGGATAGATAAATCCAAACACATCGGTGGTATATATGATGGATATATCTATCTCGTTGTTCTGGCACGACACAAGTGTCAGCATTGCAATGACAAGTGTTAGAATTTTTGTTTTATACATTCTGCTTTTTTACGTTTTGTGGATATAAAGATTTTATTTAAGGTACGGTTCCATAATCTTCTTGTCTCTTTCCTTGTTTTGTTTCCACCAGTTTTCGGGCACAACCTTCCACTCTCCGTTTTTGGTTGGCTCTATGGTTCCGTGTTCCTTAATGTATGATGCTATGTAATATCTCATATCGAGGGTCGATTCGGTGATGGTGTGATACTTGATGTCTTCTTTCGTCCATCCCAGACCATTCGTCAGGAAGCCTCCTCCGCCGGCTGCCTGATACGAGTTCATCACAACGTAGTAGCGTTTGTCCAACTCGAACTTGCTGCCGTCTGCCATGCTCTTTATCACCACTCTCTGTCCGTATGGCTTTGATACGTCTACGATGTAGTTGATTCCAGCGGCTGAAGTGAAGTTGTATTGTGGAGTCTTCAGTTTTGGTCCGAAGTGGTCAACCTCCACGTTTCCGTTGTGGTCTACGCTGAAACTTAGCAGATGGTCGTTAGCCGATGTCATCTGGTTAAACTGGCGCGAATATCCGTATTCGAGGAAGTTCTTGACATCTCTGCCCGTCATCCATAGTTTGTGAACCTGATTTTCGTACTTGTACATGTCGAACAGGTTACGCATCGTAATTGATCCCTTGTTTATGTCGCTGAAGGTTGAGAGTGTGCTCGTGAGCGAAATCTGCGCCTCGGTAACCGAAAGTTGGACGGTGTGGATGAGGTCCATCAGGTTTGTCTGGCCAACCAGACTGCCCAGACCGTCGAGTGTGGTGCTGACCTTTCCAAGTGGCTGGTCGAGGTATGCGTTCACCGAATCTATCGCGCCTTGGAAAGCCTTGGCGTAGTCTTTGTCAATAGGGAAATTCTTTGTTTTTAGGCGTTTCATCTTGACATCGCTCTTTACTGTGCCGTCAAGATTACGCTTCAGATGGAGTTTAATCTCTCCAAATTCGTCGGCGTGCGAGTTTGGCTGCATCACCGGAATGGTGTCGCCGTAGTCGTTTACCAGATAGTCGCATCTTATGGCATGGTCGTGTCCCATCAGAAGCATGTCTATGCCTCTGACCGACATTGCCACCGGAATGCTTCCGTCCATGTAGCCAATGCCGTTTTTGTCGGTGCGGTTTACAATTTCGCTGCCGGCATGGAACATTCCGATAACATAGTCGGGCTGTTCTTTCTTTATGATTTCCGGAAGCCATTTGCGTGCCGTCTCAATCATAGGGTCGAACCTTAGGTTCGGAATCAGCATTCTTGGAAGCCAGTGTTCTGTATCGGCGGTTATCATGCCGAATACGCAAATCTTGAATCCGTCGCGCTCTATAATTGTGTATGGTTTGAACATAGGTTCGTTTGTGCGTGTGTCTATGGCATTAGCCGCCAGCAGAGACATCTTGCACTGTATTGGCAGATGGTCGTAGTACACAGCCTCGCCCGGTTCAAAGTCGTGATTTCCGAGAGTCATGGCATCGTATCCAAGATAGTTCATCACTCTCGAAGCCAGATGAGTGTTTCGGATTGCCTGATAGTTATAGTAGTACATATCCGGCGAACCCTGAATAAGGTCTCCGCCGTCAAGCAAAATAAGCCTGCCGGGATATTCTTGCCTTTGTTTCTTTATATACGAGCTCAGGTTTGCCAGAGAACACGAATCTGTTTCCTGCTTGAAAAAATCGTATGGGAGCAGGCTGCCGTGTGTATCTGTCGTGTATATTATCTTTAACTCGGTTTCGTTATTTTGTGTTACTGATGAGCAAGACGAAAGAAAAAATAGGCAAAATAATATTAGATATGTTGTAATCCTAAACATTTTTGTATATGAAGCCCTTATATAAAATAATTATTAAAACTCATTGCAAAAATAACATAAAAAATGTTATAAAATGTCGGGGATATGTTAATAAATGTTAATAGAAAAACGGGCTTGCATCATTACATGCAAAGCCCGTTTGTGAATATTGCCTTATAGAAATGAAAAATTTCAGTTACAAACTGCAAAGAAGCAAAATTATAATCTGTGCAGTCACGATTCTCAGGAACATGGCAAGTGGATAAACCGTTGAGTATCCAACGGCTGGAGCACTTGTCGATGTGATTGAGTTTGAGTATGCCAATGCAGGTGGGTCGGTGTTCGAACCTGCAATAAGTCCAATCAGAGTGAAGTAGTTCATCTTGTATCTCCAGCGTGCAATAACTCCCATAATCAGAATAGGAATGATTGTGATGAAGAATCCGTAGGCTACATATTTCAGTCCGTCGCCCTGAAGAACTGTATCGACGAATGTTGCTCCTGCCTTGATGCCGACGCTTGCGAGGAACAATACCAAGCCTATCTCGCGAAGCATAAGGTTGGCACTCATCGTAGTGTATGCAGGCAGCTTAATCTTGTAGCCGAACGCACCGATAAGGATTGCAATAACCAGCGGACCACCAGCCAGACCGAGTTTCACAGGAGTTGGAATGCCCGGAATTGCGATTGGAATCATACCGAAGATGATACCGATGAAGATGCCAACGAAGATTGTTGCCAGATTTGGGTGGTCGAGTTTGCGGAGCGAGTTTCCAAGAAGGTTTGCCACGCGCTGAACGGCATCCTCAGGACCAACGGTCATAACGCGGTCGCCAAGTTGAAGGCGGAAGTTGTCGCTTGCAAAGATGTTCATGCCAGCACGGTTAACGCGAGTAACGTTCACGCCGTAAACAGAACTCAAATGAAGCTGTCCGAGAGTCTTACCATTGATGCTCTCCTGAGTTACAAGGATTCGGCGGCTCACCATCGGAGTATCCTGCTTCTCCCAGTCAACCTCGATAACCTTTCCGATAAAGGCAACGATTGGCTCGTAATCGTCCTCGGCGCAGACAACAAACATCTGGTCGCCCATGTGGAACACGGTGTCTCTGTTAGGAATAGAAACATGTCCGTCCTGCAAGATGCGTGAAATTACGAACTGACGACCCATAAAGTTCTTTACCTCAACAAGTTTCTTGCCGTCGAGAGATGGGTTTGTCATCTCAAGATGCATCATGTGAGGCTTCTTCTTAGGATCTGATTCTTCAGAGTTAAGTTCGTTCTCTTCTTTCTCTGTGTTTACGCGGAGAATGAACTTCAGGGCGATAAGACAGCCAATCATACCCACAACGGCAAGAGGATATGCACAAGCGTATGCCGATGCAATCTGGGGAGCAGCCTTGCCTGTTGAGGCTGCAATTTGCGACAGGGCCTCGTTTGCGGCACCAAGTCCCGGAGTGTTGGTAACGGCTCCGCAAAGCACGCCAACCATCATTGCAAGGTTCTCGCCGGTGTGCTCAAAGCCGAACCAGTAGAACAGCAGCATCACAACGATGTCGAGGGTGATGATTCCGACTGCTATCAGGTTCATTGATACGCCTCCTTCCTTGAAGGAAGAGAAGAACGAAGGACCAACTTGAAGTCCTATGCAGTACACGAAAAGAATAAGTCCGAAATCCTGAATGAAGTTGAGCGTCGTAAGCGTTCCGGTCATGCCAAAGTGGCCGGCTATGATTCCGGCAAAAAGTACGAACGTAACTCCAAGTGAGATTCCACAGACTTTGATTTTTCCCAAGTACACACCTATTGTAATAACGAGTGCGTAGAGCAGCACGATATGTGCAATAGAGTCAGGTTCTAAAAATAATTTTGTTAACCAATCCATCTGTTTTTGATTTTTGCGGCTGCAAAGTTAGTGAAAAGATTAAAATCTGAATAATTATCCAGCAATAAATTTGTTTTATCGAAGAAAAAATGCTGTTTCCAGTTTTTTCGGAAGGAAACAGCATATTGTTATTTTTAGTAGTTGAATTCGCCGAACTCGCTCTTGATTGTGAGCGATTTCTTGCCTTCTTCGATGTGGCCGACAATCTGAGCGTCGATGTTGAAACTCTTGCTGATGTCGATAACCTTCTGTGCATCTTCAGGGCTGACGTAGACTTCGAGTCGGTGTCCCATGTTGAACACTTTGTAAGCCTCGGCATAGTCTGTTCCGCTTTCCTTGATGATAGCCTTGAACAATGGCGGAACTGGGAACATGTTGTCTTTCACAACCTTGCAGTTGTCGCCTACGAAGTGCAGAACCTTTGTCTGTGCTCCGCCGGTGCAGTGAACCATACCGTGAATCTGTGGACGCATCTCGTCGAGCATCTTCTTCACGACTGGTGCGTATGTGCGGGTAGGAGAGAGAACGAGCTTGCCTGCGTTTATCGGCGAGCCTTCAACCTCGTCTGTCAGTTTGTAGCTTCCGCTGTACACGAGCTCTTCTGGAACTGCCTTGTCGTAGCTCTCTGGATATTTCTCGGCAAGATACTTGGCGAACACGTCGTGACGCGCGCTTGTGAGTCCGTTCGAACCCATTCCGCCGTTGTATTCCTTCTCGTATGTAGCCTGTCCGCAAGATGAGAGTCCTACGATTACATCGCCCGGACGTATGTTTGCATTGTTTATTACGTCGCTTCTCTTCATGCGGCAAGTAACAGTCGAATCAACGATGATGGTGCGTACAAGGTCGCCCACGTCGGCAGTCTCGCCACCTGTTGCGTAGATGCCCACGCCCATGTCGCGCATCTGCTGCAAAAGTTCGTCTGTTCCGTTGATGATGGCAGAGATAACCTCGCCCGGAATGAGCATTTTGTTGCGGCCAATGGTAGATGAAACCAGAATGTTGTCAACGGCTCCCACGCAAAGAAGGTCGTCGGTGTTCATAATGAGGGCATCTTGTGCAATGCCTTTCCACACCGACAGGTCGCCGGTTTCCTTCCAGTACATGTAGGCAAGGCTCGACTTTGTTCCTGCTCCGTCGGCATGCATTATGTTGCAGTATTCAGGGTCGCCTCCCAGAATATCAGGAATGATTTTGCAGAATGCCTGTGGAAAAATGCCTTTGTCAATGTTCTTGATGGCGTTGTGCACGTCTTCTTTCGCCGCGCTTACGCCACGCATCATGTATCTCTGATTGCTGTCCATTATAAGTTTATGTTAATTTGTTCTTCTATCTTTTTTTAGAATTTTACTTCGGGTGCTTTCTCGCTGCCTGCCTCAGCCTCGAACTTGCTCTTCTTCTCGAATCCGAACATTCCGGCGAGGATGTTGTTTGGGAACGAGCGGACTTTCAGGTTGTATGCCTCTACAACCTTGTTGAAGTTGTTTCGCTCAACGGCAATGCGGTTTTCTGTTCCCTCAAGCTGTGCCTGAAGTTCTGAGAAGTTCTCGTTTGCCTTCAACTCTGGATATCTTTCCTGAACCATGAGGAGTTTGCCGAGTGCGTTTGAAAGTTCGCCCTGTGCTTGCTGAAACTTCTTCATGTTCTCTTCGGTAAGGTTCGAAGGGTCTATTGTCATCTGTGTAGCCTTGCTTCGTGCCGCGATTACGCCCTCGAGAGTCTCCTTCTCGTGTGCAGCGTAGCCTTTAACCGTGTTTACGAGGTTTGGAATGAGGTCGGCTCTGCGCTGATATTGCGACTGAACGTTGCTCCATGCGGTTGAAACGCCTTCGTCGAGTTCAACCATTCCGTTGTATGATTTCTTCATCCATCCGCCAATGGCAATGGCTAAAAAAAGAATCACCACCAGACAGCCGCAGCCGCCCGATGCTATTTTGTGAGATTTAATCCAGTTTGTAATTGAGTTCATAATTTAATTTTGTTTTAAGTTATTGTCTTGATGTCAGAATCTGCCGCTTGCGCCGCCTCCGCCAAATGAGCCTCCGCCGAACGAACCGCCCGAGAAGCCTCCGCTGCCCCACGAACTTCCTCCGCCGAAACCTCGGCCGAATCCTCTGCCAAAGCCAAAGATTATCGGTCCGCCCGAACGTCCTATGAAGTCGTCTTCGTCTCTGTCATAATCGTCCTTGAAAACGGTGTGGTTGCAGTTCTTGCACACATAGCATCTGCGGTAGTGCTTGTATCTGGCGCCGTTTCGCATAACTGTGCCTATAAAGGTCTCGTTAATCATGTTGAAGTCGTACTTTCCGCATTTCGGACATCTTTTGCGCTGACGTTTTGCGTAATATCCGGCAGCAACCAAGATTCCGCCGATAAAGAGAACCAATATCATAGGCATCAGACCATCGTCGTCGCCTTCGGCTGGCGAATTTGTGAATCCGTGCAGTTCCTTGTCGCCCTCGGTGTACTTCTTTATCGCTTCAACGGTTGCAATCATGGCATCGTCCCAGTTGCCTTCCTTCAGATGCGGAAGCATGTATCTGTTCTCAATTCTCTTGCAGATGGCATCGGGAAGTGTTCCTTCGAGGCCGCGTCCCGTCAGGATTGTGTATTGGCGGTCTTCGGTAGAGAGCAGGATTACAAGTCCTGTGTTTTTCTCTTTGTGTCCGGGCTTGTGAAGTTGCGCCAGTTCGAATGCAAAACTGAACGAGTCTTCGTTCTCCATCTTTCTGACAACAACCAGAATAGTTTGAATGCCCTTGTTTGCCTCGAGCCACGAAAGGGTAGAGTCTATGCGCGCAATGGCAGCGTCGCTCAGCACTCCGTCGGGATTGCAGGCATATTTGGTCCTGTCCTGCAAGTGAACCATCGGAATGTCGGCTGGCTTGTGGCCTGCGGCAAAGACGGCAAGACTTATTACCGACAGCAGAAGAAAACCGAAGAGTCTCTTAGTCATTATCAATAGCGTGTGCTGTTCCAGAATCTCCAACTGTCGAAGGCTTGCAACAACAGCATTTCGAGTCCGTTTTTAACCTTTGCTCCGCGCTCTGCGCCTTTGCGCATGAACAGCGTCTGGTCGGGATTATATATGAGGTCGTAAAGCAGATTCTTCTCAGTTATCGCCTCGTAAGGAAGGTCGGGACATTCGTCGGTATGCGGATACATTCCGCAAGGTGTGCAGTTTACAATCACGTTGTATTCCTGAATCACCTCGGGAGTGATGTCCTTGTACTGAACAGTTCCAGCCATGTTTCTGCGCGATACGAAGATGGCCTCGATGCCCAGTTTCTTCAGTCCGTGGAAGATGGCTTTTGATGCTCCGCCCGTGCCCAGAATAAGGGCTTTCTTGTGATGATTCTCGAGCATAGGCTCGATGCTCTGCGTAAAGCCCACAATGTCAGAGTTGTAGCCGATTAGTCTTGGCTCGCCCTTGGCGCTACGCTCGATGCGTATTACGTTTACCGCGCCGATGGCTCTGGCGTCGGTCGTAACTTCGTCGAGGTACGAGATAACTTTTTCCTTGTACGGTATAGTTACATTAAGGCCGCATAGGTTTTTGTTCTCGGCAATCACGGCAGGAAGGTCGTCGATTGTCGGAATCTCGAAGTTAACATATTCGGCATCAATGTTTTCGTTGGAGAATTTCTCGTTAAAGTATCCTTTTGAGAATGAGTGTCCAAGCGGGTTGCCAATTAGTCCGTATTTCTTCATAAGTCGTTGATGTTTATTTTTCTGCTACAAACATTGTGCAGATACCAAAAGTTAATCGTTCAAAATATGCTTTTCTGAATCCTGCTTTTAGCAATACCTGCTTCATTGTCTCGGCTTGCGGAAAAGCCTCCATGCTCTGTGGCAAGTATGTGTATGCGCTGGCATCTTTTGATATTATTCTGCCTGCCATCGGCATTATCACGTGCGAGTAGAAGTGGAACAACTGCTTCATCGGGAAGCGTCGTGGCACCGAAAGTTCCAATATAATAAGGTGTCCGCCGGGAGAGAGCACGCGGTGCATCTCTTTTAGGCAGATGTCAAGATTCTCGAAGTTTCTTACTCCGAAAGCCGATATTATCGAACTGAAGCGGTTGTCGCCGAAACTCATCTTGGCGCAGTCTTCTTTTTGAAAACTGATTTTGCCGTCAAGACCTTCTTTCTTCGCTTTCTCGCGTCCGATGTTCATCATCCCCTCCGATATGTCAACTCCCAAAACCTCTTTCGGATTGGCTTTCTTGCAGGCGATGATGGCAAAGTCGCCCGTTCCGGTTGCAATGTCGAGAACCGATTCGGGTTTCTGCTTGGCAAGAAGCCTTATCGCCTTGTTGCGCCAGTATTTGTCGATGCCCCACGAGAGCGAGTGGTTCAGAGTGTCGTAAGAATGTGCAATCTTATCGAACATCTTCTCCACCTGCTCTCTCTTGGAGCCATCAACTCCATAAGGCTTTATCGTTTCTTGTTTGTACACCTTATGATATCTTTTTTACTTGTTGAGATATGCCTTTACGTTAGCCTCGATGCGTGCAGCGATGTCGCCGTCAACCGAAGCCTTGTCAAACTTCTCGCCAACGATGCCTTCGTACAGTTCGATGTAACGGTCTGATACGCTGTTTACATACTCGTCTGTCATCTCAGGAACCTGCTGACCGGCCTGTCCCATGAAGTTGTTCTCGATGAGCCACTGGCGCACGAACTCCTTTGAAAGCTGCTTCTGAGCCTCGCCCTTTTGGAACTTCTCCTCGTAGCCCTCTGCGTAGAAGTAGCGGCTTGAGTCAGGAGTGTGGATTTCGTCGATAAGATAAATCTTGCCGTCGCGCTTTCCGAACTCGTATTTTGTGTCAACAAGAATAAGACCGCGCTTTGCTGCAATCTGTGAGCCGCGCTCGAACAGAGCGTATGTGTACTGCTCCATCTGCTCGTAGTCTTCCTTGCTTACGATGCCCTGAGCAATGATTTCTTCCTTTGAGATGTTCTCATCGTGCCCCTCGTCAGCCTTTGTTGTTGGGGTGATTATTGGGTGAGGGAACTTCTCGTTCTCGCGCATGCCGTCTGGCAGTTTAACTCCGCATAGAACGCGGTTGCCTGCCTTGTACTCTCTCCAAGCCGAGCCTGTAAGGTAGCCGCGGATAATCATCTCGACGCGGAAGCCTTCGCACTTTAGGCCAACGGTTACCATTGGGTCTGGAGTAGCAAGTTTCCAGTTAGGAACGATGTCGGATGTTGCGTCGAGGAACTTTGCAGCAATCTGGTTCAGAACCTGTCCCTTGAATGGAATGCCCTTCGGAAGAATAACGTCGAATGCAGAGATGCGGTCTGTTGCAACCATCACCATGATGTCGTCGTTGATGTTGTAAACATCACGAACCTTGCCGTGATAAACACTCTTCTGTCCGGGAAACTGAAAATCAGTTTTTGTTAATGCTTTCATTGTTTTTTATGTTGTTTAACTTTATTAGTCTTTGTTCGGGTTTTCCTTGGCTTTTCTTTGAGCCTTCTGCTTCTCGGCCTGCTCTTTGTCGAACTTGTCGTAGGCTTCGACTATTCGTGTAACGAGTTTGTGGCGCACTATGTCTTTCTGGTTCATCTCGATGAACGAAATGCCTTTCACGTCTTTCAGAATGCGCTGAGCCTCAAGCAGTCCCGAGCGCGTTGATGGCGGAAGGTCAATCTGCGAGGCATCTCCAGTAACAATCATCTTGGTGTTCTGTCCCATTCGGGTTAGGAACATTTTTATCTGTGCGCTCGTTGTGTTCTGCGCCTCGTCAAGGATAACTACGGCATCGTTTAGCGTTCTGCCTCGCATAAAGGCGAGCGGTGCAATCTGTATCACGTTGTTTTCCATGTGCTCTTTAAGTTTGTTTGCCGGAATCATGTCTTCAAGAGCATCGTAGAGAGGTTGCAGATACGGATCTATTTTCTCTTTCATGTCGCCGGGCAGAAAGCCGAGTTTCTCGCCAGCCTCAACTGCCGGACGGCTAAGTATTATTTTTCTGATAACCTTGTTCTTCAGGAGTTTTATTGCCAATGCTATTGCTATGTAGGTCTTTCCCGAGCCTGCCGGACCGATGGCAAAAATCATGTCGTTTTTCTCGAATTCCTTTACAAGTTTCTTCTGATTTTCGCTTCTTGGGGTTATAGGCTTTCCGGTGGTGCTGTAAACAATCACTTCGTCGCTGCTTTCCTTGCTTGTGCGCTTGCCTTCCATAATGTCGTGGATTGCCTCGTTGTCGAGCGAGTTGAACGTGGCGCAATGCTTTTGCAGCTTCATGATGTTTTCTTCAAAGGCGCACAATTCTTCCTCGTCTCCCATTACCTTTATTACGTTTCCGCGCGCAACAATTCGTAGTTTGGGATAGTAGGCTTTTATTTGCTGGAAGTTGTTGTTGTTTACCCCATAGAATACCACGGGGTCAATATCCTCAAGTACAATGTGTCGTTCTATCATTTAGCAAATGCAATATACGCTGCAAATTTAATCTTTTTATTTCTAACTTTGGTTTTTATGCGGTTGTTTTTTTCCGAAGTCCGAGAATTATGCGTTGTTTTTGCCTGTAAAGTCCGATGGCTGATGTTTTTCTGCCTCCAGAAAAGGGCAGAGCCCGACTTTATTGATTAAGGTCGGGCTCGATGTATTTGAATTGTCCCCAAAATTCGTTTTCGCGATATTTCTGTACGCTCATGTCCGGAACGATGAGTATCGCCTTCTGCATTGTGCTGTTGCTGAACATCTTGCTTATTGGCATGTAGAATGGCTTAATCCAGTTTACCTTGATGTTTTGCAGATTGCTGCAACTCTCAAAAATCTTCTCGCCGAATTTCGACGTGCTTGCCGGAATATTGATGTACGAAAGTTTGTTGCAACCCTCGAATGCAAACGGCTGAATATTCGTCACGGTTGGTGCAATGTTGTATTTCTCCTTGTTTCCGAAAGCCTTGAAGAGCGTTGTCCTGCTTTTGTTATACATTATATTATTGTCTGTGCAGTACATCGGGTTTGCCTTGTCAATCTCTATTTCCTCAAGATTTGTGCAGTTGTAGAATACGAGCGACTTGATGCTTACTACCGAAGCCGGAATTGTAATCTTTTTGAGTTGCTTGCATCGGGCAAAGGCGCACGCATCTATTGTTTCAACGTGATTGCCAATTATCACCTCGGTTAAGTCGTCGTTTCCGCTGAAGGCGTGAGGCATAATCTCTATTACCGAATCGGGCACTTGGTATGTACCCTTCAGCGAGTATGCCTTTATTATTTCGGTTCCTTGCTTGTTGAAGATGACGTTGCCTATCGTCTTGAAATTCGCATTTTTTTCATCAACCCAAAATTCCTGAATGTTGTCGCATGGACTGAAGGCTCTGCTTTTTATAATCTTTACGTTTTTCGAGATGCGTACCTTCCGAAGTTCTTCGTGGTTGGCAAATGCCAGATGGCTTATCTCGGTAACCGATTCGGGCGTGTCGAATTCTGTAATGTGTCCGAAGGCATAAATAAGTTTCGTTCTGTCTTTGTTGTAAAGAACGTATTCGTCCGACGTGAAGAAGTCGTTGTTTTCATCAACCGAGATTACCGAAAGATTCTTGCAGCCGTTGAATGCGCCATTGTTAATCTGTGCTACTTTTGCAGGAATGAACATCCGTTCGAGTCCCGAATTGTAAAAGGCATTTGCTTTTATCTCTGTAACCGACTCTGGAAGTTTTACGCTCTTGAGCGATGCGCATCCGCTGAACATTCCGTTCGAAATCTCCGTCAGATGGTTGGGTAGGGTAACGTTCTTCAGATTCGTGCATCTTATAAATATCTGCCTGCCAACTTTTACGATGCTGTTTGGCATAACAACCGAATTGAGATTTGTACAGTTGGCAAACATTGCGAGCGGAAGGGTATGCGTGCCTTCCTGAATGGTAACGTTTCTTAGACCCGTACAGCCCGAGAATGCGCCTTCGCCAATGTTTTCTGTCTTTGGCAGATGGAGTGATTCGATGTCCGTACATTCTTCAAAACAGTATGTTCCTATCGAATTGAGGGCTTTCGGAAAATGGATGCTTTTCAGCGAATGACAATCTTTGAAAGCCTTGTCGGCGATAACGGAAAGCGACGACGGCATCACGACCGATAAGAGTTGCGTGCATCCGCGGAAGGCGCAGAAATCAATTTTCGTAACTCCGTTAGGAATAACGATGTTGGTCAGACTTGTGCAACCCGTAAAGCAACATTCGCTTATTGCCGTGATGCTCTGCGGAAGTTCTATTTTTCCAAGCATCTTGCACGAACGGAATGCATATTTGCCTATCTCCGAAGTTGATTTCGGAATGTTTATCTCTTTCAGCGAGGTGCACGTTGAGAATGCGCTGTTTCCTATTCGTTTCAGTTTTGCCTCAATGTTTACGCTTGTAAGATTTGTGTTGCTCGAAAAGGCGTCATCGGCAATAGCCACCACTTCGTAACTGATTTTGTTGTACTCAACTTTTTTCGGAATGGTTACATCGCCAACATAGTGCATGCTTCTCTTTGCTGTAACTTCCACAGTATTGTTTGCAAGACGGTTGTAGCCAATGTCGTCAACAATAAAATCCTGTGCAGTGCAGCCTACTGAAAATAAAAAGCCTATGGTTATAATTTTTTCTCTCAGTGTAATCTTCATAATATAAAACTTATCTCTCTTATTATCTTAATCTTGTGACATCGCAAAGATACAATATTTAACGAAACATTTGTTAAAAAATGTAATTTTTTTGCTCAATTTCATTGTGGATTGGCAAAAATGTATAATTTTGCGTAGCTTACCGGTGGGGTAGGCACCGTAAGGTTAAACTTGAATGTAATTATAATTATAACTTATAACAAATATGAGCTTAAAAATCGTAGTTCTTGCAAAGCAGGTTCCTGATACACGAAATGTGGGTCCTGATGCAATGACACCGGAAGGCACAGTGAATCGCTCTGCTCTTCCTGCTATCTTCAACCCCGAAGATATGAATGCTCTTGAGCAGGCATTGAGATTGAAGGATGAAAATCCCGGTTCGACAGTAACAGTTGTCACAATGGGTCCTGGCCGTGCTGCCGAGGTTATCCGCGAGGCTATGTATCGTGGTGCCGATGGTGGTTATCTGCTAACCGACCGCGCCTTTGCTGGAGCTGATACTCTGGCAACATCTTATGCACTTTCAACAGCTATCAAGCATGTTGCTCCAGATGTAGATTTGATTATCGGTGGTCGTCAGGCTATCGATGGCGATACAGCACAGGTTGGTCCTCAGGTGGCAGAAAAGCTTGGTCTTAATCAGATTACATACACCGAGGAGATTCTTAGCTGCAAGGATGGCCGCATCACCGTTAAGCGTCACATCGATGGCGGTGTAGAGACAGTTGAGAGTGCATTGCCCCTTGTCCTTACAGTAAACGGCTCGGCTGCTCCATGCCGTCCACGCAACGCCAAACTTGTAATGAAGTACAAGCGCGCCCTTGCACCTATGGAGTTGGAGAAGGATACAACATACGCCGACCTTCCTTATGCCGACCAGTATGAAAAGAAGCCTTACCTCAAGATTGGTCAGCTTAGTTGCGCCGACGTGAACGCTGACTTGAGCCAGTGCGGTCTTGCCGGTTCTCCAACAAAGGTCAAGAATGTCGAGAACATCGTATTCAAGGCTAAGGAAAGTAAAGTATTAACAAGTTCTGATGCCGACATGAACGGTCTTATTCAGGAACTTTTGGCTAACCATACAATAGGATAATCAAGATGAACAACGTATTTGTATATTGCGAACTTGAAGGCACTCAGGTTGCCGAGGTAAGTCAGGAACTTTTAACAAAAGGTCGCAAGTTGGCCAATACTCTGGGCGTTCAGTTAGAGGCTATCGCAGCCGGCTCGGGCATTGTAGGAAAGGTCGAATCGCAGATTCTGCCTTATGGCGTTGACAAACTTCATATTTTCGATGCTCCGGGACTTGCTCCTTACACATCAAAACCTCATACAGCAGTTCTTGTAAACTTGTTTAAGCAGGAAAAACCGCAGATTTGCCTGATGGGTGCAGACGTTGTAGGCCGCGACCTTGGACCTCGCGTTTCATCGGCTCTTCATAGCGGTCTTACAGCCGATTGTACTTCACTCGAAATCGGTCCTCACGATGACAAGAAACTTGGCAAGCACTACGATAATCTGCTTTATCAGATTCGTCCTGCCTTCGGCGGAAACATCGTAGCAACAATTGTTAACCCGGAGAACCGCCCTCAGATGGCTACCGTTCGTAGCGGTGTTATGAAGGCTGAGATTCTCGACCCTAACTACAAGGGCGAGGTCGTAATTGAGGATGTTGCAAAGTTCGTTCCAGAGGCTGAATATGTAACAAAGGTTATCGAGCGTCATGTTGAGGCTGCAAAGAATAACCTGAAGGGTGCTCCAATCGTTGTTGCCGGCGGATATGGTGTTGGCAGCAAGGAAGGCTTCGACCTTCTTTACGATTTTGCACGCGAGATTCATGCCGAGGTTGGCGCAAGCCGTGCTGCTGTCGATGCAGGCTTCTGCGATCACGATCTTCAGATTGGTCAGACAGGTGTGACAGTTCGTCCAAAGGTCTACATCGCTTGCGGAATCTCAGGCGCAATTCAGCATGTTGCAGGTATGAAGGAGAGTGGTATCATCATCTCTATCAATACCGACGAGAATGCTCCAATCAACGCAATTGCCGACTATGTAATCAATGGCTCGGTAGAGGAGGTTCTTCCTAAACTAATAAAGTATTACAAGCAGAATTCAAAGTAAAAGTTATGGCAAATTATTATAGCGGAGTTCCCGAACTGATGTTCGAGATGAATAATCCTCTCATGGAGCGTATCGCTCAGTTGAAGGAGCGCGACTACGAAGATAAGGATAAATACGACGAGGCACCTCAGGATTATGCCGATGCGCTGGATAATTACGGACGTGTACTCGATATTCTTGGCGACATTGCAGAGAACGTTATCGCTCCTAATGCCGAGGATGTTGATGCCGAAGGACCTCACTGCGAGAACGGCAGAGTGAGATACGCATCAAAGACTTACGAAAATATGGAGGCTTTGAAGAAGGCTGGTCTTAACGGTATGACGATGCCACGCCGTTTTGGTGGTCTTAATCTGCCTATCACCGTATATACTGCTGCTAACGAGATGGTTTCGGCTGCCGATGCAGGTCTTGAAAACATCTGGTCTTTGCAGGATTGTATCGAGACTCTTTACGAGTTCGGTAACGAAGATCAGCACAATCGTTTCATTCCTCGCGTGTGTGAAGGCGAGACTATGTCTATGGACTTGACCGAGCCTGATGCTGGTTCTGATTTGCAGAGCGTTATGCTTAAGGCTACTTTCGATGAAGAGAACAACTGCTGGCGTCTGAATGGCTGTAAGCGTTTCATCACAAACGGCGATTCTGACATCCACTTGGTTCTTGCCCGTTCAGAGGCTGGCACACGCGATGGCCGTGGCTTGTCAATGTTCATCTACGACAAGCGCGATGGCGGTGTTGATGTTCGTCGTATCGAGAACAAGATGGGTATCCACGGTTCTCCAACAACCGAACTTGTCTACAAGAATGCAAAGGCTGAACTCTGCGGCGACCGCAAACTCGGACTTATCAAGTATGTCATGGCACTTATGAATGGTGCTCGTCTTGGTATCGCTGCACAGAGCGTCGGAATCTCTCAGGCTTCTTACAACGAGGCTTTGGCTTATGCCAAGGACCGTAAGCAGTTTGGCAAGGCAATCATCGAGTTTCCTGCCGTTTACGAGATGATTTCAAACATCAAGGCTAAGCTTGATGCCGGTCGTGCGTTGCTTTATCAGACATCTCGCTATGTCGATATCTACAAGGCTCTCGACGATATCGCTCGCAGCCGCAAACTTACTCCAGAGGAGCGTGCAGAGCAGAAGAAGTTTGCTAAACTTGCCGATGCCTTCACTCCGTTGGCAAAGGGTATGAACTCTGAATATGCAAACCAGAATGCCTACGATTGTATTCAGGTTCACGGAGGTTCTGGCTTCATGCTCGAGTATGCTTGCCAGCGTTTGTATCGCGATGCTCGTATCACTTCAATCTACGAGGGTACTACTCAGTTGCAGACTGTTGCTGCTATCCGTTACATCACAAACGGATTCTACAGTTCGGTTATTCAGGACTTTGAGAATGTCCAGACAACAGCAGAGTTCGAGTCTTATCTCGATCGCATAAAGGCTATGGCTGGCAAACTTAATGAAAGCATTGCAGCCGTTAAGGAGGCTGAAAATCAGGAGTTGCTCGATATCTGTTCTCGCCACTTGTACGATATGACAGGTTCGATTGTAATGTCTCATTTGTTGCTTCAGAATGCAACAAAGGCTCCAGAACTCTTTGCAAAGTCGCTTAACGTTTATGTTAATCTTGCAGAGAGCGAAGTTGAGAAAAACTACAATTGGATTAGCCGCATGACTGCCGATCAGCTCGATTCATACAAGAAGTAATATTCTGTAGTACAGAACAAAAATAAAGCCCCCGCTCCGAATAAGAGCGGGGGCTTTCACGTTGCATTCACTTTTAAGTTAAATTTACCTCTATTTTTTTGATATTTACTTTATTGTAGCATTCTCTGCAAAGAGGCTCGTACTCGTGCGTTTCGCCAAGCAGAACCTGACCTTCGGCTGCAATTATGCGGTGCGAGATGTATGCCAGCGAACCGCATTTTACGCAGATGGCATTCACTTTCGTAACATCGTCGGCTATGGCGCAAAGCGAAGGCATCGGACCGAACGGCTTTCCTGTATAGTCTAGGTCGAGTCCGGCGATTATCACCCTTGTACCTTTGTATGCCAGACTGTTGCAGACATCAACAAGTCCTTCGTCGAAGAATTGAGCCTCGTCAATTCCAATGACATCAAATCCGCAGGCTTGTTCGCAAATCTCTGCCGAACTCGAAATCGGGGTAGACGATACCGACAGACCGTTGTGGGTGACAACGTCGTCTGCACTGTATCTTATGTCGAGCGCGGGCTTAAAGACCATTATGCTTTGCTTTGCAAATTCGGCGCGGCGCAGTCTTCTTATAAGTTCTTCTGTTTTGCCAGAGAACATGCTTCCGCATATAACCTCAATGCGTCCGCGGTGTACCGTTTCACCACCTTTCAATGTCATTGTCCTTTTCATTTTAGAGCAAAAAAATACCAAGAGAAGAATCTCTTGGTTTTAAAGTTGCGGAGGCTCGACTCGAACGAACGACCTCCAGGTTATGAGCCTGGCGAGCTACCAACTGCTCCACTCCGCGATGTTAGTTATTCAGTGTTGAACTGTCGTTCATTCCCGAATTGCGATGCAAAATTACGGCAAAAAATGGATTCGACCAAATTTTTTAAGACAAAATTTTATATTTTTTCGAAAAATATGTAATTTTTCTGTTTTATACCTAATATATTTATATCAAAAATGCAGAATTGCTTTGTGTGACCGTCAATTTTGCATCTTCTGAAAACAACATAAGGCAGTGACAAAGCACCGCCTTATTTTTGCATATTCCGTTCAATATGGCTTTGTGTCCGACTCTTTCGGTTTGCCATAACTATTGTGTACAATAGTATTTGCAAAAGTAGCATAAAAAAATAAATATCAAAAAAAATAGCGTTAAAACTTTGGTGCATGGGGAAAAATAGAGTATAAATTGATGTCGAAATGAAAAAAATTGTATATTTGCAGAATAGTTTGAATACTTATGCCGATATCAAAAACAAAAGACAAGCTTATTGATGTTGCTCGAAAGCTCTTTGCACAGAAGGGTGTAGAGAATACCACGATGAATGATATTGCCATAGCCTCAGGTTTTGGTCGACGTACGTTGTACACTTATTTTGACAGTAAAGAAGAAATTTTCATGTCTGTTGTTCAGTCTGAACTTGATAGGCTAAGTGACAAACTGATGGGGGTTGCAGCCAAAGATACAACGCCCGACCAAAAAATCATAGAACTTATATATACTCACCTGAATAGTGTAAAGGAAACAGTCTATCGGAACGGAAATCTCCGTGCCGAATTTTTCAGAGACATCTGGGGAGTGGAAAGTGTGCGCAAGAGTTTCGACCGTAAAGAGATTATGGCATTCCGCAAGGTGATGGAAGAGGGCAATAAACTTGGCGTTTTTGATATTGAGAATGTCGACCTCACGGCTGATATTGCTCACTATTGCGTAAAGGGACTCGAGGTTCCTTACATTTTTGGAAGAATTGGTAGAGGCCTCACCGAAGAAACGGCTGCTCCGCTTGTTGCCCGCTTCATTCGCAAGGCTCTTGGTAAGAAATAAAATAAATTAAAAAAATAATTATGGGACTATTAACAGGAAAAACAGCGCTTATCACAGGTGCTGCTCGTGGTATCGGTAAGGCTATCGCCTTGAAGTTTGCTCAGGAAGGTGCTAACATCGCTTTCACTGACCTTGTAATCGATGAGAACGGTAAGGCTACTGAGGCTGAAATCGCTGCTCATGGCGTAAAGTGCGTAGGCTATGCTTCAAACGCAGCTGATTTTGCACAGAGCGAAGAGGTTGTAAACAAGGTTAAGGAAGACTTCGGCTCTATCGATATTCTTGTAAACAATGCAGGTATCACAAAAGATGGTTTGATGCTTCGTATGACAGAGGCTCAGTGGGATGCTGTAATCGCAGTAAACCTTAAGTCTGCTTTCAACTTCATTCATGCTTGTACTCCAATCATGATGCGTCAGCGCAGCGGTTCTATCATCAACATGGCATCTGTCGTAGGTGTTCACGGAAATGCTGCTCAGTGTAACTACGCTGCATCAAAGGCTGGTCTTATCGCTCTTGCTAAGTCTATCGCTCAGGAGATGGGTGCAAAGGGCATCCGTGCAAATGCTATTGCTCCAGGCTTCATCGAGACAGCCATGACTGCTCAGTTGTCTGAGGATATCCGCAAGGAGTGGATTAAGTCTATTCCGCTTCGTCGCGGCGGTCAGGTTGAGGATATAGCAAATTGTGCAGTATTCCTTGCATCTGACATGTCATCATACATCAGCGGTCAGGTTATTCAGGTCGATGGCGGTATGAATATGTAATTTTTGCAGAATATATTAAATAACCTACGCCCTTGCCTGAAAGATGGTAGGGGCGTATATTTTTTGTATAAATGGAGGTTCTTTACGAAGATAATCACATAATTATTGTAAACAAAAGCAGTTCGGAGATTGTTCAGGGCGACAAGACTGGCGATGTTCCGCTGAGTGAGACTGTAAAGCAGTATATCAAGGAAAAATATGCTAAGCCGGGAAATGTCTTTCTTGGTGTTGTGCATCGTCTCGACCGTCCGGTGAGCGGAGTTGTCACATTTGCCCGTACAGGAAAGTCTCTGGCTCGCCTTAACGAGATGTTCAGAACCAAAGATGTTCATAAAACATACTGGGCTATTGTCAAGGATGCGCCCAAGAATCCCGAGGGCGAACTTGTTCATTGGCTTGTGCGAAATGAGAAGCAGAATAAAAGTTATGCCTACGACAAGGAAGTTCCGAACTCAAAGAAGGCTATTCTACATTACAAAGTCATTGCGCACAGCGATAATTATACGCTGCTTGAGATTGACTTGAAGACAGGTCGCCATCATCAAATCAGATGCCAACTTGCCAAGATGGGATGTCCGATAAAAGGCGATTTGAAATATGGTGCTAAACGCAGCAATCCCGATGGAAGTATAAGTCTTCATGCACGCAGAATTCAGTTTGTTCATCCTGTATCGAAGATAGATATCGACGTGGTTGCACCGGTCCCAAACGATGCGCTATGGCACAGTTTTTCTTCTGAAATGTAAATTCAACCAGTTTTTTTTACATTTTTTCACCAATGTTAAACCTCATTTAGGTGAAAAATGTATATCTTTGTAGTATGAAAAGAGCTACAATATGGGCGCTTGGTGTGGGCATGAGCTTATCGTTTCTGGTTCTGCTCTTCTTGCAGATAAACTACATGACCCGATTTGTAACGCTTCGCAAGGCACAGTTCGACGAGAATGTTAACCGCAGTCTTAGTGAAGCGGTTAGCAATGTGGAACTAAACGAAAGCCGATTGTATCTCGAAAACCTTGTTCGCGAGAATCTGAGAGATTCGATGTATGCAAGCGAAGAGGTCGATACTAACGTACAGAAGGTTAGAAGTCATTACACAACCTTCGAGCAGACAACGTTCGACAATCGCCGCGACAACAGACCTAAAGCTGTAATCGGCGATGTGAGCAGAAGTCAGATGGGCGATGTCATCAAAAAAATGTATATGAATCGCCGCGCAACGCTCGACAAGGCCGTGTATTCTATGATAGAGGCGGGCAGAGGTCTTCAGTTGAAGAAAAGGATAAACTTCAGAATGCTCGACCAGGAGGTCAAGAACGAGTTGCGAGACAATGGTCTGATGATGCCTTATCATATCAAGGTGCTTGATGCAAAGGGCAATGTGCTCTATCGCTGCTCCGACTATTCCGAGGAGAAAAACGAGGTGTTCTACCGCGCAAAGATGTTCAAGTGGATGGACGACAAGGACAATGCCTTTGTAGAGGTTCATTTTCCGGATTACTCGAGCTACATCACAGGATCAATGCGCCTTATGGTGCCGTCGGTGTGCTTTACCATCGTTCTGCTTGTAACATTCGTGTTTACAATATATCTCATATTCCGTCAGAAAAAACTATCGGAAATAAAAAGCGACTTCATAAGCAACATGACGCACGAGTTCAAGACTCCGATATCAACCATATCGCTCGCTGCGCAGATGCTGAAGGACGAGAGTCTGGCAAAGTCGCCGGCAATGCTGAAGAAGATAAGCGGAGTTATTAACGACGAGACAAAGAGACTTCGCTTTCAGGTAGACAAGGTCCTTCAGATGTCTATGTTTGAAAAACAGGAAACCACCCTGAAAAAGGTTGAACTGAATTGCAATGAGCTGATTGAGGGCGTGACAAAGACGTTCCGCCTGAAGATAGAGCAGGTTGGAGGAAGCATCGAGATGAAACTGAATGCGCAGAGCGCGATGGTGTATGTAGACGAGATGCATTTCACTAACGTTATCTTCAACCTGATGGACAATGCCGTGAAATATCGTCGCGAGGAAATTCCGCTGAGGCTTGTAATCACCACGGCAAACGTAGGGAAAGACCGCATCGGAATCTCTGTTCAGGACAATGGCATCGGAATAAAGAAAGACGATGTGAAGCGTGTGTTCGAAAAATTCTATCGTGTGCATACAGGCAACGTTCATAACGTTAAGGGCTTCGGCCTTGGCCTTGCATACGTAAACAAGATAGTCGAGGAGCACAAGGGCACGATAAAGTGCGACAGCGAACTCGGCAAGGGAACAAGATTTTTTATAACTATACCTATTATTAAAAACAACTAAAGTCATGGAAGACGATAAAGTACGGCTTTTGCTCTGTGAAGACGATGAGAACCTTGGCGCATTGCTCAAGGAGTATCTGCAGGCAAAAAACTTCACTGTTGAGTTGTGTACCGATGGTGAGGCAGGTTATAAGGCATTTCAGCGAGCAGTATTTGATATTTGCGTTTTCGATGTGATGATGCCTAAGAAAGATGGTTTTACGTTGGCAACAGAGGTTCGTGCATCAAATCCAACAGTACCTATCATATTCCTTACTGCCAAGGCTGAAAAGGAAGACATATTGGAGGGCTTCAAACTCGGAGGTGACGACTATGTGGCTAAGCCATTCTCTATGGAAGAGCTAACATCGCGCATCGAGGCAATCTTGCGCCGTGTAAAGATTCAGCAGCAGAAGGATAATAGCTTCCAGTACAGATTGGGCAAGTTTATCTTTGATACGCAGAAGCAGACTCTGAGTGCAGTAAACGACGAGTGGGAGCCAATAAAACTGACAACAAAGGAGTGCGAACTTCTCTCGCTTCTCTGTACTCACGGAACAGAAATCCTTCAGCGTGACTATGCCCTGAAGGCTATTTGGGTTGATGACAATTATTTCAACGCCCGCAGTATGGATGTGTATATCACAAAACTGCGCAAGCTGTTGCGCGCCGATCCAGAGGTCGAGATTCTGAATGTTCACGGAAAGGGCTATAAGCTCATTGCTCCGGGAATAGATTAAGAAAAGATACAGGCAAAATAAAAGCCCTAAGGTTTTGAAAACTTTAGGGCTTTTTATTTCTTCCGAATATATGAGTAAGACTATTCAGTTATCCTTTTGTTTACAATAATATGAACAATCAGACCTACAACTGCCAAACCAACACAACCGAATGTGATATAGTTGTTGTTTACCTCACCCATGATACCGCATGCAACCAAAGCGATGGCAGCGATAATAATAATTATTATACCAAGGTTTTTCATTCTATAATATATATTACGTTTTACTTTTATTCGTTTTATTGTCTACAAAGAAAACAATAATTCTTGACTTTACGAAATAAAAGGCGAGAAAAAATAAGATAAACAGGAAAAAAACTATCCCTGCATGTTTTTGAACACTTTTTTAAGAACGTCCTGGCATATCGCAATATCCTCAACATTAATGCCCTCGAGTGCTTCCTTCAGCGTCTTGATAGCGATGATTGCCGAACGTCTTTCTGTATCCCTGCCTTTTCGCGTAAGCTGAATCTGGTTTATTCGCCTGTCTTTTTTGTTGGCAAGTCGCGTCACGAGTCCCATCTTCTCCATGTTGTCAATAAGGCGGGTCATGCTTGGCTTGTCCTTGAATGTGGCATTACAAAGAGCCTGCTGCGTAACACCGTTGTTGTTTACAAGATGTACGAGTACAGTCCATTGTTCGGGGGTTATGTCCAGCTTTTCCTCTTTGCAGTTTCTCAGAAACTGTTTGTTGATTGCTGTTGTAACCCTTCCGTTCAGGATTGCGAAAATTATGTTGAGGTCGTAGTCAAAGTTGTTTACCATAATAATATGATATATTAACCGTTGTGAATGAAACTGTTTGCAAATATAATTGTTTGCATCTGAATTATATGAAAAAGTCGTGACGTTTTTTATGTTTTTTAGTTTTTTTAACGAAAAAATTTGTTTTTTCAGTCTAAATGCCTTAATTTTGCACCGCATTTTTGCATAGAACATTTAATTAATAAACAAAGTAGTATGAATCAGTACGAAACCGTTTTCATTTTAACTCCCGTTTTATCTGATGAGCAGATGAAGGAAGCGGTAGAGAAATTCAAAGGTATCCTTGCTGAAGAAAACAGCGAGATTATCAATGAAGAAAGCTGGGGCCTGAAGAAGTTGGCTTATCCAATCGATAAGAAGTCAACAGGTTTCTATCAGTTGATCGAGTTTAAGGCAGAGCCTGCAACAATCGCTAAGTTGGAGGTTAACTTCCGTCGTGACGAGCGCGTGCTCCGTTACTTGACCGTTAAGTTGGACAAGTACGCTGCAGAGTATGCTGCTAAGAGAAGAAACAAGTAATTAAAAAAAGGAGGAATTAATTATGGCACAGCAATCAGAAATCAGATACTTAACTCCACCAACCGTAGATGTTAAGAAGAAAAAGTATTGCCGTTTCAAGAAGAGCGGTATTAAGTACATCGATTACAAGGATCCTGAATTCTTGAAGAAGTTCTTGAATGAGCAGGGTAAGATTCTTCCACGTCGTATTACAGGTACTTCATTGAAGTTCCAGCGTCGTGTTGCTCAGGCAGTGAAGAGAGCACGCCACTTGGCTTTGCTTCCATTTGTAACTGATATGATGAAATAATAAAAAGGAGGGACAAGTATGGAAATTATATTGAAAGAAGACGTTCAGAACTTAGGTTTCAAGAACGACATCGTTACAGTGAAGAACGGCTATGGTCGTAACTTCCTTATCCCTACTGGTAAGGCTATCGTTGCTACAGCATCTGCTAAGAAGATTCTCGCAGAGGAGTTGAAGCAGAAGGCTAAGAAACTTGAGAAGATCAAGAACGAGGCTCAGGCTCTTGCTGACAGCTTGAAGGACGTTGCTCTTCAGTTGGCTGTTAAGGTTAGCGCAGCTGGTGCAGTTTACGGTTCAGTTACTGCAGCAAACGTTGCTGATGAACTTAACAAGAAGGGTTTTGCTATTGACAAGAAGGTTGTTTCAATGAAGGATATCAAGGCTCTTGGTGAGTTTAAGGCTGTTCTTAAGCTTCACAAGGAGGTTACTGTTGAGGTTCCTGTAGTTGTAGTAGCTGAGGCAGAAGCTTAATTAAAATCTGTAAAGGATTTGAATCATTATAAAAGGAGTACGTTTTAGTACTCCTTTTTTTGTGGCTTGTCAGGTAATAGCATCGAATTTCTTGTTAAATTTATGTTATGAAGCATTATTCGCTGTTATTCTGGCAGATGATAGTGGATTTTTGTATCTATTTATCATTTTTGATGCAAAAAAAAGTAAGAATATGTTTGCTTTTCTCGCTAAAAAAAGCGACATTTGCAGAGTAGTTTTACGAATAATTAGTTTTTAATTTAAACCATTAAGCCTATAGCCAATTTTTACTCTAACAAAAATTGTTTAAATTATGAAATCATACAAGAGCCATTCCGATGAGGAACTGGTTAAACTTTATGTTCAGGGTAATAATGAGGCATTTGATGCACTCCTTAGTCGCTACAACACCAAAGTGTACAACTATATCTATGGTTTCGTACACAACGAGGCGTTGGCAGAAGACTTGTTTCAAGAGACTTTTATTAAGGCCATCATCACTCTAAAGCAGGGTGGTTATTCGGAGAGTGGCAAGTTTTCGTCGTGGCTTATGCGCATTGCGCATAACAAGGTTTTCGATGTGTTCAGACTCGAGAAGCACGACAATACCGTCAGCAACGACGAGTATGATGTAGATTTGTACGACTACAGCCAGTTGCTCGAGGGTAATGTTGAGGATAATATCGTAGCCGACCAGACCATCGACGAGTTGAATTATCTCATAACTCTTCTTAACGAAGACCAGCGTGAGATAATAAAAATGCGCTACTATCAGGAACTTAGTTTCAAGGAAATTTCGGACATTACGGGCGTAAGCATCAATACGGCTTTGGGGCGGATGCGCTATGCAATTCTGAATCTCAGAAAACTTGCTGAAGAAAAAAATATGCTTTTCCAATATTAAAACGAGCACTCTGCACAATAATGCAGAGTGTTTTTTCGTTTTATCAGAAACATTAAAAAAGTTTCTGCCTATGGAGAAAGATTTTACTTTAGTAAAGAAAGCATCATCATTAAAGTCGCGTAAGGTGGTTTTGAAGCCATCAAAGAAAACACTCGATTTTATCCGTAACTTTGCGCACAACTATAATGCCTGCGCGGTAAGTAAAGGAACATATCTAACAATGTCGTGGAACTGATGGGCAAGATTATTTCACCTTCTTTGTTGTCGGCTAACTTTGCCAATCTTGAACGCGATTTCGAGATGTTGAACAGCAGCGATGCCGATTGGGTTCACATTGATATTATGGACGGCGTGTTTGTGCCGAACATCAGTTTTGGATTCCCTGTTCTGAAATATGTAGCAAAATTGAGTCAGAAGCCGCTCGACGTGCATCTGATGATTGTTCAGCCCGACAAGTTTGTGAGCGAGGTTCGCGACCTTGGCACATATATGATGAACGTACATTTTGAGGCATGCACGCATCTGCATCGCACGATTCAGCAGATAAAACAGGCTGGCATGAAGGCTGCCGTGACGCTTAATCCGGCAACGCCTGTGTGTATGCTCGAGGATATTTTGCCCGAGTTGGATATGGTTCTTCTGATGAGTGTCAATCCGGGCTTTGGAGGTCAGAAGTTCATTCAGAATACCTTGAAAAAAGTTGAGCAACTGAAGGAGATGCGCAACCGCATGGGACTGAATACCATTATCGAGATTGATGGTGGCGTGAACCTTGAGACAGGAAAACTTCTTTCGGATGCCGGAGCTGATGCTCTTGTGGCAGGAAGTGCCGTTTTCAAGGCTGAAGACCCGATAAAGATGATAAAAGACTTGAAGGCTCTGTAGTTGATGATAAGGGTTCTGCTGCCCATAATTGCCGGAATTGTGCTGGCTGGCTTCCTGCCATCCGGCTGTATGTTGCCGCTCTTAGGGCTTGCGGTTCTGTGCTGCATGGCATTTTCATTCTATTCTAAACGGAATTATATTTCTGTTGTCTTGTTAGGCGTGTGCTTCGTGCTTCTCGGCACGGTGCGCACGCTTTGTTTTTACCGTTCACATTCGTACGAGTGGAGCGATGAGCAGAAACTTTATTCTGTCGTGGTTCGCGATATTCAGAAGAACAGCGAAAAATATGTCCGTCTGAATGGCGACTGCTTTATGGCTCTTGATACGGTTGGAAAAGTCGAGCCGATTCCTGATATACGTTGCAGACTCGTCTTCCTGAAAGATAAGAAGTCGGCGAACCATGATTTTTGCGAGGGTGATACGATAACTTTCTACTCGCAGATGTATTCGCCTTGCACGACCGGCAATCGTTACGAATGGAACGAGGAGCTCTATCTTAAAAGCCGTGGAGTGGGCGGAACATCGGTTGTCTACGGCAACCATATAGCCGATTATCGGGTGGCGTCGAGCCATTCGCTTTTGAAGAAAACCCGCGATGCGATAGAGAATGTAATCCTGTCGCTTGCGCTTGATGAGGAGAAAGAGGCGATTGTAAGAGCTCTTGTTCTTGGCGATAGGTCTGGGCTGACTTACGACATGCGGCAGAAGTATTCGCGTGTGGGCATAAGCCATATCCTTGCCTTGTCGGGTTTGCATCTTGGAATCATCTATTGTATTCTCAGTTATGTCCTTTTCGGCATATTCCGAAAGGGAAGGGCAAAGGCTGTTGCTTCGCTTTTAATAATCGCATTTCTGTGGGGCTACGTTATGGTTGTGGGAATGCCTTATTCGCTCGTTCGTGCTGCCATTCTTACTACGCTCTGTATTGTAGCTGCATGGCTTAGAAGAGAAGTCTGGAGCGTCGGTAATTTGATGTTTGCTGCTACTGCCATTCTGCTTGTCTCACCGGGTGCTTTGTATGATGTAGGTTTTCAACTTTCGTTTATGGCTTGCCTTGCTATAATGAAGTTCCAGCCGTTTTTCAGCAACCGTTTTCAGAACAATAAGGTTCTGAAATATGCTTTCGGGATAATTTCTGTATCGTTTGCGGCGCAGATTGGCGTGGCTCCGCTTAGTATTCTCTATTTCCACAATTTTCCATCGTATTTTTTCATCTCCAACTTGTTTGCCGTTCCGCTGGTGTTCGTAATTGTCGGCTCGTTGTTTGCTTTGCTGCCGTTGTGTGCCGTTGTTCCGGGCATTACACAAATAGCGTCGTGGTGCATAAGTGCCGAGGTTTCTGTATTGAATACTTGTACCGATTTTGTGGGCGGATTATGGGGTGCGTCTGCCGGACCATTCTATCCGACGATTGTTCAGGTGGTGCTGATGTATCTTGTCTTGGTGACCGTTTACAAGATGCTCTCTAAGCCCGATGTGCGCGTTCTGCAAGTGGGGATGATGTTCGTGCTTCTGCTTGTTGTGAGCCAGATTTATTGCCTTGTTTCAGACCGAAGGCAGATGTATGTCTGCGATAGTTTCGGCAATCCCGAAGTCGGATTTGTTTGTCATGGAAAGACCGTATGCCAGATTTCGCACGATGATTGGGCTGAAACGGACGGATTGCTGTCGGTTGGCGGAAAGACGGTTCTGATGCTCGATTCGGACAAATGGAGTTATCGTATTTCCGAGAAGAGGCTGAAGGTTGATTATGTCGTCATCTGCAAGGGATTTAAAGGTCGTTTGAACGATGTTGAAAGTCTTTTCGAGGTGCAGAACTGGGTTCTTCATTCATCGCTTACCGATTTCTGGCGACGGAGATACATAGGCGAGTTGGGCGAGATGAAAATCACTCCGTTCGACATGAAAAAAAGCGGAATGTTAGATGTAGAATAAAAGAGGGTGTGTCAAAATAGGCACATCCTCTTATTTGTTTTTTTTACAGGCACGGCGTGGAAAGATTCTTTCTATGCCGCTTTTTTGATGTAAAATCTGTCACAAGCACCCACGAAGCCGCATTTTGCGTTATATAGTCGGTATATTGGTATAAAAACAGCCTTTGAGAGACCGTTCTGTGCCTGTTTTCTCATCACGGCAGCCATTTTCTTGATGTCAAAGGCAATGGCGAAGAAGGCAAAGTCCATGGTGACCTTGCCCTTGCCGAAGTGTCGGAAACGCTTGTACTGCATG